>NZ_JBIALS010000009.1:0-208562 GCF_042873655.1 Streptomyces sp. NPDC004609
AACTCCGCGATCTGCTGCAACGTCGCACCCACATCCGACGTACGCGTCGTCGTCATCGACTGCACCGACACCGGCGCATCACCACCCACAGCCACGGTGCCCACCTGGATCTTCCGGCTGACGCGCCGGTCGGCGAGCTTGGTCGGAACGGACGGGATACCGAGAGAAATCGCGGTCATCTGCTGTGCAACCCCATGGTTGGATCGAGGTCCCGAAATCGGCGGGCTCCAGCCTTTGAGATTACGGCACGGGGGTCGCGGCGGGCACATCGCGCACGACAAACCCTCCGCAAAGGTGAGCGGCCGGGCACAGGGTGCACCGGCCGCCCACCGCACCGCGGGGAGAGCCCGCTCAGGTGATCTTGACCGGGTTCACGATGTCCGCGACCAGGACGAGCAGGGTGAAGCAGATGAAGACCCCGGCCACGACGTACGCGACCGGCATCAGTTTGGCCACGTCGAACGGGCCGGGGTCGGGCCGCCGGAAGAGCCGGGCCAGATTGCGCCGTACGGACTCCCACAGCGCTCCGGCGATATGGCCGCCGTCCAGCGGCAGCAGCGGCAGCATGTTGAACAGGAACAGCGAGAGGTTGAACCCGGCGAGCAGCATCAGGAACATGGCGAACAGATTCTGCGCCGGCGCGTCGAGGGTCATCACCTCACCGCTGATCCGGGCGGCGCCGACGACGCCGACCGGGGAGTCGTCCTTGCGCTCGGCCTCGCCGAAGGCCGCGTTCCACAGGTCGGGGACCTTGGAGGGCAGCGCGATGATCGACTGGACGCCGTTCTCGATCATGTCGCCCATACGGACCACGGAGTCGGAGAAGGAGAGCGGCAGGATCTCGGACCTGGCCGCGAAGCCGAGATAGCCGGCCGCGACGAACTCACCGGGGACGACCTCCCCGTCCGCGTCCTTCTTGGCCACCATGTTCTCGCGGAGGGTGGCGCCCAGAACCTGCCGGCTTCCGTCGCGCTCGACCGTGATGGTGGCCGGGCCGACGGTCTCGCGGATGCGGTCCGACAGGGTGGCCCAGTCGTTCACGGGCTGCCCGTTGAAGGCGACGATCCGGTCGCCGGACTTCAGCCCCGCGGCCTGCGCGGGCGAGACCGGGTCGCCCTTGGCGCAGGTGTCGCGGTTGGCACTCTGGGAGATGACGCACTTCTGGACGCCCGCGACCTCGGTGGTCTGGGTGGAGAACCCGAAGCCCATCGCGACCCCGAGGAAGATCGCGACGGCGAGGACCAGGTTCATGAACGGCCCGGCGAACATCACGATCACGCGCTTCCACGGCTTGCGCGTGTAGAACAGCCGGGTCTCGTCGCCCGGCTTGAGCTCCTCGTACGCGGCCGTCCGGGCGTCCTCGATCATCCCGCGCCACGGGGAGGTGGAGCGCGCCTCGATCCGGCCGTCCGCGCCGGGCGGGAACATCCCGATCATGCGGATGTAGCCGCCCATGGGGATGGCCTTGATGCCGTACTCCGTCTCGCCCTTCTTCCGCGACCACAGGGTCGGGCCGAAGCCGACCATGTACTGCGGCACCCGGATGCCGAAGAGCTTGGCCGTCGACAGATGGCCCAGCTCGTGCCAGGCGATGGAGAACAGCAGGCCCACGGCGAACAGGAGTATGCCGAGGGCCGTCAACAACATCGTCATGCGCGAGCCTCCGCTGTGGCCTTCACTGCCAGTTCCCGGGCCCGCGCACGGGCCCAGTTCTCCGCTTCCAGGACGTCGGCGACCGTCAGCCGGGTTCCCCCGGAGGGCACCCCGTGCTCGGTGACGACTTCGGTGACCGTATCCATGATTCCGTTGAACGGCAGCCGACCGGCGAGAAACGCCTCCACGCACTCCTCGTTCGCCGCATTGAACACGGCCGGTGCCGTGCCGCCCAGCTCCCCCACCCGGCGGGCGAGTCCCACCGCGGGGAACGCCTCGGTGTCGAGAGGGAAGAACTCCCAGGTGGACGCCTTGGTCCAGTCGAAGGCGGGGGCCGCGTCCGGCACCCGTTCGGGCCAGCCGACCCCGATGGCGATCGGGCCGCGCATGTCGGGCGGGGTGGCCTGGGCGATCGTCGACCCGTCCGTGAACTCCACCATCGAGTGGACGTACGACTGCGGGTGGACGACGACCTCGATGCGGTCGAAGGGGATGTCGTAGAGGAGGTGCGCCTCGATGACCTCCAGGCCCTTGTTGACCAGGGTCGCGCTGTTCACGGTGATGACCGGGCCCATCGCCCAGGTGGGGTGCGCGAGGGCGTCCTCGCGGGTGACGTCCGCGAGCTCCGCCCGCGTACGGCCGCGGAAGGGGCCGCCGGAGGCGGTGACGACGAGCTTGCGCACCTCGGCCCGCTTCCCCGCGGCCAGCGCCTGGAAGAGGGCGGCGTGCTCGGAGTCCACGGGGATGATCTGGCCGGGCCGGGCGACGGCCTTCACCAGCGGCCCGCCGACGATGAGCGACTCCTTGTTGGCGAGGGCGAGCGTGCGGCCCGCGGTGAGCGCGGCCAGGGTGGGCGCGAGACCGATGGAGCCCGTGATGCCGTTGAGCACGGTGTGGCAGTCGGACGCGGCGAGCTGGGCGGCCGCGTCGGGGCCGGCCAGGATCTCGGGCAGCGGGTCGCCCCCGTACTGCGCGGCGAGGGCCTCGCGCAGGGCGGGCAGGGCCTCCTCGCGGGCCACGGCGACCGCCTCGACCCGAAGGCGCCTGGCCTGCTCGGCCAGGAGTCCGGCCCGGCCGCCCGCGGCGGAGAGCGCGGTGACGCGGAAGCGGTCGGGATTGCGCAGGACGAGATCGATGGCCTGCGTGCCGATGGAGCCGGTGGAGCCGAGGACGACGATGTCCCGGCGGTCCGCGCCCGCGTCGGGGGCGAAGAGGGTGTGCGGGTCGGCGAGGGGGGATGGGCTGTCGCTCATCCCCCCATTGTGTCCGTAACCCGGCCGGGTCAGGACCGGGGTGTCAGCGGATGCGGCGATGGACGTTCTCCCCCTCGGAGGGACCCGGGGCCGCTTCCGCGATCCAGGGGCCCTCGCCGCTGGGGTCGACGACGCCCTCCTCCAGCCAGGTGTAGGTCCCGGACAGCACGCCGTCCACGACTCTGCGGTCGATGTCGTCGGTGTTGGACCACAGCCGGGTGAACAGCTCCTCGACACGGACCCGGGCCTGCCGGCAGAAGGCGTCGGCGAGCTGGTACGCCTCACGGCCGCGGCCCTCCCCGCTGCGCAGCAGTTCGGCCCGGACACAGGCGGCGCTCATCGCGAACAGTTCGGCGCCGATGTCGACGAACCGGCCCAGGAACGCCTGTTTGGTCTCCATCCGGCCCTGCCAGCGCGCCATCGCCAGGAACATCGCGCGGGCGAGCCTGCGGGAGGCACGCTCCACATAGCGCAGATGCAGGGAGAGGTCGGTGTGTCCCTCGGGGTGGAACTCACCGTACGTCCGCGGGAGCTGGCCGGGGCCCGCGACCAGTTTCGGGAGCCAGCGGGCGTAGAACGCGCCGGCCTGGGCGCCCGCCCTGGCCTTGTCGCCGAGGGACTTGTCCGGGTCGATCAGATCCCCGGCGACCTTGAGGTGCGCGTCGACGGCCTCCCGGGCGATCAGCAGATGCATGATCTCCGTCGAGCCCTCGAAGATGCGGTTGATGCGCAGATCGCGCAGCAGCTGCTCGGCCGGTACGGCCCGCTCGCCGCGTGCGGCGAGCGAGTCGGCGGTCTCGAAGCCCCGGCCGCCGCGGATCTGGACCAGCTCGTCGGCCATCAGCCAGCCCATCTCGGAGCCGTACAGCTTGGCGAGCGCCGCCTCGATACGGATGTCGTTGCGGTCCTCGTCGGCCATCTGGGAGGAGAGGTCGACGACGGCTTCGAGGGCGAAGGTGGTGGCGGCGATGAAGGAGATCTTGCCGCCGACGGCCTCGTGCCGGGCGACCGGCTTGCCCCACTGCTCGCGGGCGGCCGACCACTCGCGGGCGATCTTCAGACACCACTTGCCCGCGCCGACGCACATCGCGGGCAGCGAGAGACGGCCGGTGTTGAGCGTGGTGAGGGCGATCTTGAGGCCGGCGCCCTCGGGGCCGATCCGGTTCGCGGCGGGGACCTTGACCCGGTGGAAGCGGGTGACCCCGTTCTCCAGTCCGCGCAGACCCATGAAGGCGTTGCGGTGCTCGACGGTGATCCCGGGGCCGTCCGCCTCGACGACGAAGGCGGTGATACCGCCCTGGTGGCCCTGCGACTTCGGCACCCGGGCCATCACCACGAGCAGGTCGGCGACGACGCCGTTGGTCGTCCACAGCTTGACGCCGTCGAGGACATAGCCGTCGTCGCCGTCCGGGACCGCGGTGGTGGCCAGGCGCGCGGGGTCGGATCCGACGTCCGGCTCGGTGAGCAGGAAGGCGGAGATGTCGCTGCGGGCCAGGCGCGGCAGGAACGCTTCCTTCTGCTCCTGGGTGCCGAAGATCTTCAGCGGCTGCGGGACGCCGATCGACTGGTGCGCGGAGAGCAGCGCGCCGATCGCGGGGCTGGCGGAGCCGACGAGGGCCAGGGCCTTGTTGTAGTACACCTGGGTGAGGCCGAGCCCGCCGTACTTGACGTCGATCTTCATCCCGAGCGCGCCGAGTTCCTTGAGGCCGTTGATCACCTCGTCGGGGATCCGGGCCTCGCGCTCGATGAGCGCGCCGTCGATCCTGGTCTCGCAGAAGTCGCGGAGCCGGGAGAGGAACTCCTCGCCGCGCCGGACGTCCTCGCCCGCGGGCAGGGGATGGGGATGGATCAGGTCGAGCCGGAAGCGGCCGAGGAAGAGTTCCTTGGCGAAGCTCGGCTTGCGCCAGTCCTGTTCGCGCGCGGCCTCGGCGACCTGCCGTGCCTCTTGCTCGGTGACCTTGGGGGGCCGGTTCTTCTCCAGTGGTGCGGTCATGAGGTCCACCTCGCCGCGAGTCGGGTTGTGCGGGCTTCGGAAGGGCCGGGGCGCGATCGCTCTACCGGCCGGTGCTACTCATCCGTACTACCCGAATACGGACTGCTCCACCATTCCTCGTGAGGCGAAGGGGGGAACACGGCGCGCGGTGGAGCGAAAAGCGGCCGGAGCCCCCGCACAGTGGGCTCCGGCCGCCGGTCCGCGTACCGCTGGTGTCGTCCGCCTCCCGGGTCGCCCCGGGAGGTCAGAGCGCGAGGCCGGTGAGGACCAGGACGCGCTCGTAGGTGTAGTCGTCCATCGCGTAGGCGACGCCCTCCCGGCCGACGCCGGACTGCTTGGCGCCGCCGTACGGCATCTGGTCGGCGCGGTAGGACGGTACGTCCCCGACGATCACACCGCCGACCTCAAGTGCGCGGTGGGCGCGGAAGGCGGTCTGGACGTCATGGGTGAAGACACCCGCCTGGAGGCCGTACTTGGAGTCGTTGACGGCGGCGAACGCCTCGGCCTCGCCGTCCACCTTGGTGACCGTGAGGACCGGTCCGAAGACCTCCTCGCAGGCGATGGTCACACCGGCGGGGACGTCGGCGAGGACGGTCGGCGCGTAGGCGGCGCCGTCGCGCTTGCCGCCGGCCAGGAGTGACGCGCCGGCCGCGACCGCCTCGTCGACCCAGGACTCGACGCGCTTGGCCGCGTCCTCGCTGACCAGCGGGCCGACATCGGTGGCGTCGTCGTTCGGGTCGCCGGTGACCTGGGCCTCGACGGCCGCGACGATCTTCGGCAGGAGCCGGTCGTACACGGACGCGTCGGCGATCACCCGCTGGACGGAGATGCAGGACTGGCCGCCCTGGTAGTTGGAGAAGGTCGCGATCCGGGTCGCCGCCCAGTCCAGGTCCTGCTCGGAGGACCAGTCGGGCAGGACGACGGCCGCGCCGTTGCCGCCCAGCTCCAGGGTGGTGTGCTTGCGCGGGACCGAGTCCATGATCGCGTAGCCGACCGGGCCGGAGCCGGTGAAGGAGATGACCGGGAGGCGCTCGTCCTGGACGAGGGCGGGCATCCGGTCGTTCGGGACGGTGAGCACGGACCAGGAGCCGGCCGGGAGGTCGGTCTCGGCCAGCAGCTCGCCCAGCACGAGGGAGGAGATCGGGGTCGCCGGGGCGGGCTTGAGGATGATGGGCGCGCCGACCGCGATGGCGGGCGCGACCTTGTGGGCGCTGAGGTTCAGCGGGAAGTTGAACGGCGCGATGCCGAGGACGACTCCCCGGGGGATACGGCGGGTCAGGGCGAGCCGGCCGACGCCGCCGGCGTCGGTGTCCAGGCGCTGGGCCTCGCCGCCGTTGAACCGCCGGGCCTCCTCGGCGGCGAACCGGAACACGGACACGGCCCGGCCGACCTCGCCGCGCGCCCACTTGATGGGCTTGCCGTTCTCGGCGGAGATCAGCCGCGCTATCTCCTCGGTGCGCTCGGCGAGCCTGCGGGACACATGGTCGAGCGCGGCGGCCCGTACGTGCGCCGGGGTCGCGGCGAACTCGTCCCGCACGGCGTACGCGGCGGCGACGGCCTCCTCGACCTGGGCCTCGGTCGGGACGGAGACCTGTCCCACGAGACGCCCGTCCCACGAGGAGGTGACGTCGAAGGAGGTCTCGCCGGTGGCCTGGCGTCCGGCGAGCCAGAAGGCGTGGGTGGAGGTCATGTCCCGGCCCTTCCGAGGTAGGTGGAGTGCTGTTGTGCCCCCACGGTAGGGGCGGGAGGGCGTCCGTGGGGTTGTCCGGGGTGGAGTGATCGGCGGGGCGTTCCCTACGGATTGGAGGGGGACGCCGGGCCGGGATCGGGGCGCGGGGAGGGGGTGCGGGAGATTGCTCAGGGGGCGGGCGCGGGGTGCTGTGGCAGGGGCGGGGGTACGGGGCCGGTGCGGGCGGGGTGCCGTGGCACGGGCGGGGGTACGGGGCCGGTGCGGGCGGGGTGCCGTGGCACGGGTGGGGGTACGGGGGCGGGGGTACCGGGGATCAGCGGCGGCGCTCCGTGCTGACGATCAGGCAGACCGCCGCGACGACGATCGCGCCGCCGACCGCGATCTGCCAGGTCACGGCCTCGTCGAGGATCAGGGCGCCGAGGAGGACCGCGACGACCGGGTTGACGTACGCGTAGGTGGCCACCAGGGAGAGCGGGGCGGCGTGGAGGAGCCAGGCGTACGCCGTGAAGGCCACGAGCGAGCCGAAGACGACGAGATAGGCCAGCGCGACCCATGAGCGGGTGGAGACCTCGGCGAGCACGAAGCCGTGCTGCTCGCCCCGGCCGAGGCCGACCAGGGCGCAGCCGATGCCGCCCGCGACCATCTCGTACGCGCTGGCCGCGAACGGGTTGGCCGGCAGGGGGATACGGGAGGAGGCGAAGGATCCCACGGACCACATGACCGTCGCGGCGATCACGGTGAGGACGCCCCACAGCCGTATCTCGCCGCTGAGGCCGGGCAGGGTGAGCACGGCGAGCCCGCCCAGCCCGAGGAGGACTCCGCCGTACGCGCCGGGGCCGGGGCGTTCGCCGGAGGCACGGCGCAGGACGACGACCCAGGCCGGGACGATCGCGACCAGCAGCGCGGCCAGACCGGAGGGGATGGAGGTCTCGGCGAGGACGACGAGGCCGTTGCCGCCGAGGAGGAGCAGCAGGCCGACCAGCGCTGCGGAGGCGAGCTGGGCGCGGGTGACCCGGAGCGCGGAGGCTCCCTGACGCCAGGCGACCAGGGCGGCGAGGATCACGCCCGCGAGGACGAAGCGCGCTCCGGCCGAGAGGAAGGGCGGCAGGGTCTCGACGGCGACGGCGATGCCGAGGTAGGTCGAGCCCCAGAGGACGTACACGATGGCGAGCGCGGCCCAGACGGCTCCGGATATCCGGCGGCGCGGGGCGGCCGCGTCCGTGGACCCCCCGGAACCGGTGGAGGTGGGCGGTCGTCCGGACGCGGCCGGGTCCTGTACGGCGGTGGAGGTGACGGTGGGGGCCGTCTTTGCCGGATCGACCGGATCCGCGAGCAGCGCCGTGACCGGGGAAGGAGCCGGGTCCGTGGCCGCCCGAGCGGCCGGGGCGGGGGAAACGTCCGGGTCCGGGGAGAGGACGGTGTCACCGGAGGGAACAGGGGCGCCGGAGGGGGCCGGGCCGGTCGTCGTGGGCGGGTCGGCGTCGGGTGCGCCCGTGGAAGCGGCGCGTCGTGGCAGGCGGTTCATGCGGTCCTTCTCGTGTCCCCGGTCTCGGTTCCCGGCCGGCGACCGGGGCTCCCGGCTGCCGGCATCGACGAGACTTTAGGTACTTACATGGCCGCGTGCCAAGATAGGTGCCCGACTTCGGGCCGTGCTGGCGGAAATCGGCCGTCCAGTTCAGTCCGAGGCAGGATCCGTTGTGGTCTTGAGGGCCAGCCACAGCTCCATCCGGACGTCCGGATCGTCGAGGGAGCGCCCCAGGATCTCCTCGACCCGGCGCATCCGGTAGCGCAGGGTGTGCCGGTGGACCCCGAGGTCGGCCGCGGCCGCGTCCCACTGGCCGTGACGCGAGAGCCAGGCCCGCAGGGAGGCGACCAGATCGCCGCGCCCTGTCGCGTCGTGCTCGTACAGCGCGCGAAGCATCCCGTCGGCGAAGGCCCGTACCGCGTCGTCCGCGAGGAGCGGCACGATGGATCCGGCGGCCAGTTCCTCCTGCTCGACGAGCGCGCGTCCGCGCCGGCGCGCGACCGAGAGGGCCTGCTCGGCCTGCTTGTACGCGCCCGCGGAGGTGATCGGGCCCGCCGGGGCCGAGAGCCCCACGAGGACCCCCGCCTCCTCGGCCTCCTTCGGGGCGTACGCGTCGAGACACGCCCGGACCACGGCGCCGCCGTCCGCGGCGAGGACCACGAGCCGCCGCTCCGACTCCGGTACGACGAGCACCGTCTCACCGGCCCGGGAGGCCGCCGACTCCAGGCTCTCGACGAGGGGCTGGAGCCACGGCGCCGCCTCTTCCTCCGCGTCGGCGGGCTCGGCGATCAGCAGCCGGAAGGGCGCGTCGAGCACCGCTCCGTACAGCTCCCCCGCGACCGCGCGGGCGTGGTCCTGCTGGCCGGACAGCAGCATCCGCAGCACCGCCGTGCCGAGCCGCTGCTCCGCGCGCTGGAGCGAGCGGGACCGTTCGGTGGAGAGGGTGAGCAGGGCGACGGCGGAGTGCACGGCGTAGCGCTCGGCGGTGCCCAGCGGCGCGCCCGTGCCGACGGCGAGCGCACCCCGCACCCGGCGGCCCGAGCCCAGCGACTGGAGCTCCACCCGGTCGTCCCCGGTGTCCCCCACGACCGCGCTGGCGGGCGCGGCACGCTCGCGCAGCCGCTTCACCCCGGCGGTGAGCCGGGCCGCCCGGCGCCCGGCCCACTCGGGCGAGGCGGAGACGACCGCACCGGAGGCGTCGTACAGCGCGGCCCAGCCGTCGACGTACGCGGCGAGCCGCGCGACGACCGCGCCGGGGCCCTCGGCGAGCGCGGCCCGCGTCAGCTCGCGCTGGGCCTCGAAGCCCGCCGTCACCGCGCGGTACTGGTCGGCCGCGATCGCCGCCGAGACCGCCTTGCTGATGGCGATGAAGGGGGTACGGCGGGGTACGGCGAGGAGCGGGAAGTCCGCCTCGCGGGCGGCGTCGAGCAGCGCGTCCGGGACGTCCTCGTAGTGGACCCCGACGGCGAAGCCGAGCCCGACCACGCCGGCGCCGACCAGGCGGTGCACATAGCGGCGCATGGCCTCGCGGTCCTCGGCGTCGAGGGTGATGGCGGTGACGAGGAGGAGTTCGCCGCCCTCCAGATACGGCACGGGGTCGGCCAGCTCGCTGACGTGTGCCCAGCGCACGGGCCGCTCCAGGTGGTCCTCACCCGCGCGCACGGTGAGTTTGAGCGCCGAGTGCTGGGCGAGGGAGGCGAGCGTGGGCGGCATGGAACCTTCAGAGCGGGCGCGGAGGATTTTGCCGTCCCGTATGAACGGCCTGGCTCGATTCTGCCAGGTCGTAGCAGTACGGGCCCGTTCTGCCGACGGGCGGGGGCGCGGGCCGCCCGGCAGAACCACTACGGCCGGCGGGCCGGCCCTGTCCGGCCGTGGCGGTGGGCGTCCCCGGTGGGAGGGAGCCCGTCGCCGCCGCTCGCTCAGGTGCGCAGATCCACCAGCAGGGGCGGTGTGTGTTCCCCCCGTACGGTCGTCAGGGAGAGCACCGCGTGCCCGGCCGGCACGGCGTGGGCGAGATCGGACGAGGACCAGCGGGCACGTTCGACCTCCCGCACGGTGACCGCCTCGGCGGTGGCCGCTTTGCCGGTGACCAGCCGGCGCATGAGGTGCAGGGCCTTGGTGAGCGGCTCGTCCGAGATGATCTGCCGGTTGGTCACATCGCGGGTCTGCACCCACTCGGTTCCCCAGGTCTCCGCGAACCGGTTGCCGTCCCAGTGCGCGAGCCCGGCGAACGCCATCCGGCAGCCGACCGCGCCGAGGAGCGGCCCGCGCAGGGGTTCCGGCACATCCTCCAGGGTGCGCAGCGCGAGCACGACTCCGGCGTTGGCGGAGCGCAGCCGCTGGATGGCGCGCACCGAGTCCGCGGTCGTCGTGTGGGTCGCGTCGTCGACGACCAGCGCGGCGAACAGGGAGCGGTCGGAGCGGGTGAGCGCGGCCTCGGTGAACTGGGCGAGCACCAGCCGGGCGACGATCCTGGACGCCTCGGCATGGCCGCGCTCGGGCAGATCGATACGGACGCGGAGGGGGTGCTCCACGGCCCGCAGCGAGAACTGGCGCCCGCCGCCGTCGGTACGGAAGAACTCCGCGAACGCCGGCCGGTCCAGGAACGCGATCCGTTCGGCGAGCAGCACGCCGATGTCGTCCGCGCGGGCCGACTGCCGCTCCCTGGCGTCCAGCTCCCGCAACTGCGCTGCGGCGGCCGGTCCTCCCTGGGCCTCCAGGGCGGCCCGCAGCGCACCGAGAGCGGCCTCGGCGCCGCCGAGCAGCTCCCGCAGCTCGGGAACGGCCGGGAAGCGGCCGTGCACGCTCCGGTACGGCCCGATCAGCTGCGCGAGGGCGGTGGCCGCGCGCCTGCTGTCCCCGCCGGGCAGGGTGGCGGCGAGATCCCCGACCAGCGCCTCGGCAAGCGTCCGGGCGGCCTCGTCCGGGTCCTCCGAACCGCCGTACAGATCCAGGTCGTGCGTCGACTCGGGCCTGCCGACGGCGATGACCAGGTCGAACGCGTCGTCGGGCGCGAGGCCCGAGCCGTACGCCGTGACCGCGACGACCGCCGCCCGGTTGGCGAGCGCCAGCAGGCACATCGACTCCACCACCGGCCGCACGAGCCGCACACTCTTCCCCGCCCCCGACGGCCCGACGGCGAGCAACGAGGTCCCGAGCAACGCGGGGTCGAGCGCGACACCGGTGGTACGGCGGGCGTAGGGGTTGCGCGGGTCGTCGACCACCACACCGATCCTCACCTGCCCGGTGGCCAGATCGTGGACAGCCTTGCGCACCGGCAGATCCCGGACGCCCGAGGGGTGCGCGCAGGCCGCCGGGCCGTTCCGCCGCACCGCGTCGGTGAACGCGCTCAGCCGGTCGGGCCTGGCGTGGACCCCCTGCCATGCGCGGCGGATCCGCGCGTAGTCCACATCCCCGAGACTGCCCCCGCGCGCCGCCTCGGTCAGCCTCTCCGCGACATCGACGAGCCCGGCGGCCCGCAGATCGGGCCATGCGACGGGGTCGGAGTCGGGCCGCTGCCCGCCCTCGGGCTGCGGTTGCCCGTTCAGCCGGTGTCGCACGGCCGGCCATGTGCCGATACGCCCGACCACCGCCACGACAGCGGCCACCAGCAGGATGTAGTAGATGTTCGATGCCCAGGCCAGCCAGGTGGTGGTCGTCGGCATGTCACGCCACACGCTCGGCAGCACGATGAACAGCGGCCACAGGGGGACGCCGTACCGGCGCCAGACCTCGGCCCAGTTCCCGACCCGGCCCATGCCCACCGAGATGAGGCCCACCACAAGCCCGTAGTACAGATACGTCAGAGCGACGTAGACCTCGAACTGGGAGTGGAGCGGATCCGTCCAGGCATCCGGCACGGGCCACTCCATGGGCAGTGTCCACCAGTCGTCGATGAAGATCCACCACCCTTCGAGGTAGTTGTTCCACAGCAGCGACCAGAACAGCCAGCCGCACAGGAACGCGATCAGCGCGCCGCTCAGCAGCTGGCGGCCCGGTACCCGGTCCGGTTCCTCGTCCGGGCGCGGCTGGTGGTTCAGGCGCCAGACGCCGGGAGCGGCGGGAGGGCGCGGGCTACGCAGCCAGTCGATGAGGGTGGGGCGGGTGGTGGGGGCGTGGCCGGGGAGGGCGGGGGCACCGGGAATGCTCGGTGGGCCCGCGGGCCGTGGCACCGACGTCGGCGGCGGCCCCGGGTGGGGCGGCGGCACCGGACCGGACCGGGTACCGCGCGCGTCGAAAGTGCCTTCGGAATCCATGTGAACCGCTGCCCCCTGACCAGCCAGGCCCGCCTCTTGCACGGTCAATCTAGTGCCCCGGTGCGGGTAGTTCACCGATTCGCCCCGCCCGGTGTCCGCGCGGGGCGGTGTCCGGCCGCGCGGACGGCCCGCGCACGCGGCCGCCCGCCCGGGCTCCCGACCGGACCTTGTCTCCCCACCCGCCCCCGCCTATGTCCGGCACGAACAAGAACCCCACCCCCAACACTCCCGATCGGCGCATGCCCGCGCGCCTGTCCCGCGCCTAGCCTGCGCAGGAGAGAACGTGTCGAACGAACAAACAGCGAGCACCCCCAGGAGCCCCTCATGACCGCAATTCCGCAGGAGCGCCGCGTCGTCACCGCCATTCCCGGACCGAAGTCGACCGAGTTGCAGGCCCGCCGGGTCGCCACGGTCGCCGGTGGTGTGGGGTCCGTGCTGCCCGTGTTCACGGCGCGGGCCGGGGGCGGGATCATCGAGGACGTCGACGGGAACCGGCTGATCGACTTCGGCTCCGGCATCGCCGTCACCAGCGTCGGCGCCAGCGCCGAGGCCGTGGTGCGCCGGGCCTCCGCGCAGCTCGCGGACTTCACCCACACCTGTTTCATGGTCACGCCGTACGAGGGTTACGTGGAGGTCGCCGAGGCCCTCGCGGAGCTGACCCCGGGTGACCACGCCAAGAAGTCCGCGCTCTTCAACTCCGGCGCCGAGGCCGTCGAGAACGCCGTGAAGATCGCCCGCGCCTACACCAAGCGCCAGGCCGTCGTCGTGTTCGACCACGGCTACCACGGCCGGACCAACCTCACGATGGCGCTGACGGCCAAGAACATGCCGTACAAGCAGGGCTTCGGGCCGTTCGCGCCCGAGGTGTACCGCGTACCGGTGGCGTACGGCTACCGCTGGCCGACCGGTGCCGAGAACGCCGGTGCCGAGGCGTCCGCGCAGGCCATCGACCAGATCAGCAAGCAGATCGGCGCCGAGAACGTCGCCGCGATCATCATCGAGCCGGTGCTCGGCGAGGGCGGTTTCATCGAGCCCGCGAAGGGCTTCCTGCCCGCGATCGCGCAGTTCGCCAAGGACAACGGGATCGTCTTCGTCGCGGACGAGATCCAGTCCGGTTTCTGCCGGACCGGCCAGTGGTTCGCCTGTGAGGACGAGGGCATCGTCCCGGACCTGATCACCACCGCCAAGGGCATCGCGGGCGGCCTGCCGCTCGCCGCCGTGACGGGCCGCGCCGAGATCATGGACGCTCCGCACGCCGGTGGTCTCGGCGGTACCTACGGCGGCAACCCGGTCGCCTGCGCCGGCGCGCTGGGCGCGATCGAGACGATGAAGGAGCTGGACCTCAACGGGAAGGCCAAGCGCATCGAGGAGGTCATGAAGGCCCGCCTGACCGCGATGCAGGAGAAGTTCGACATCATCGGCGACGTCCGCGGCCGGGGCGCCATGATCGCGATCGAGCTGGTGAAGGACCGGGACACCAAGGAGCCGAACGCGGCCGCCGCGGGCGCGCTCGCCAAGGCGTGCCACGCCGAGGGTCTGCTGGTGCTGACCTGTGGCACGTACGGCAACGTGCTGCGTTTCCTGCCGCCGCTGGTGATCGGTGAGGACCTGCTCAACGAGGGCCTGGACATCATCGAGCAGGCGTTCGCGGGCGTCTGACCCGACCGTTCCGGGCAGGTGACTCCCGCACGGCGGTCCCGTACCGGATCCGGTACGGGACCGGGCCGGAGCCCCGGGGCGCCATCGCGCGGCCGAAGCCCTCGCCCGCACCGCACCCGCCGGGCCGGGGCCGGAGCCGGGCCCCGGACGGTCGCTGTGACGACACCCCCGCAGGCCGCGTCGCAAGGCTCTTCGTACGAACCACCACACCCCCTCCCACCAGCGTCTCGCCCGTGTCGGCCGAAAGGTCGGGGCCTGTGAAGAAGCTGTGGCGGGATGGGGATCCGCCTGTTGGTCCCCGGGCCCCTGCCGTACGGTTTCTGCAGATGAGAGAAACACCCCGCTCGCAGGAGACTGCGGGCGGCTCCGAGGCGGAGCCTCCCCAGCACTGCCTTGGCCGTGCCACAGCGCACACCACCGGAGCCTCCGGCTCTGGAACTCCTCACCGATCGGATGGCCGCTCGCCCCAAACCCCCCGGGGCGCGCGGCGGCCCGATCCGGCCGGCTGTTTCGGAACTACCCCCCCTGTTCCGAGGCAGCCGGCTTTTCCGCGTGCGGTGCTCCTCGCCCTGCTGGTCCTCTGCGCGGCCGGCTTCTCCCTGATCACCTGGCAGGTCGCCGCGGGCGGGCCGCTGCGCTCACTCGACGAGCGCGTGGGGGCCGAGGCCTTCGGCCGGGGCCCGAAGCCGCTCACCGAACTGCTCGCCGACCTCGGCGGCACGGCGGTCGCGCTGCCGGTGCTCGCCGCCGCCGTCGCGTACACCCTCTGGCGGGAGCGACAGAAACAACGACACCAGCAATACGAGGGACACCGGCGGCAGGGCCGGGGCGCCGGTGCCGGCAGGCGGTACGACGTCCTCGGCGCCGTCCTCGCCATGGCCGCCGTGCCCGCGCTCGTCGTCCCCCTGAAGGCGCTGGTCGACCGGCCGGGACCGCTGACGGAGGCGACCGGCTACTACCCCTCCGGGCACACCGCCACCGCGATGGCCGCCTACTGCGGCGCGGCCGTGCTCGTCCGCCCGTACCTCCCCCGGATGCTCCGGGCATGGGCGATGCCCGCCGCCCTGTTCCTCACCCTGGCGACGGGCATCGGTCTGGTGTTCCGCGGCTACCACTGGCCTCTGGACGTCGTCGCCAGCTGGTGCCTGTGCGGGACGGTGCTGCTGATCAGCTCCATCGGTAGGCGTCGAAGTTCCGCGAGAACTCCC
This sequence comes from Streptomyces sp. NPDC004609, assembly GCF_042873655.1. Classification (NCBI taxonomy): domain Bacteria; kingdom Bacillati; phylum Actinomycetota; class Actinomycetes; order Kitasatosporales; family Streptomycetaceae; genus Streptomyces; species Streptomyces sp. NPDC004609. Next base: position 15,238 of record NZ_JBIALS010000009.1, read on the forward strand.
ACTGGTTGTAGCGGTCCCAGTTGATCGACCAGGTCATCAGTCCGCGCAGGGCGGGCCAGGTGCCGTGGGTCTGGTACGAACCGCAGTTGGCCTTCTTCGTCAGGCAGTCGAGCGTCCGGGTCACCTCGGCGGGCGCGGTGTGCCCGTTGCCCGCCTGGGTGGAGGCGGGCATGCCGATGGCCATCTGCTCGGGCCGCAGCGGCGGGAAGAACCTCGACTGGTTGCCCGCGACCGGGAAGCCGGTGAGCATCATGTCGGCCATGGAGATATGGAAGTCCGCGTTCCCCATGGTGTGGTACTGGTTGTCGAGGCCCATGATCGGACCCGAGTTGTAGTGCTGGACGTGCAGCAGGGTCAGATCGTCGCGCAGGGCGTGGATGACCGGCAGATACGAGCCGGCGCGCGGGTCCTGGCCACCCCAGGGGCCGGAGCCGTAGAACTGGTAGCCGAGCTGGACGAAGAAGGTCTCCGGGGCCATCGTGAGGACGAAGCCGGAGCCGTACTTCGCCTTCAGGGTCTTGACCGCCTGGATCAGATGGACGACCACGGGCGTGGTCGGTGAGCGGAAGTCCGTGTCGCCGTTGTTCAGCGACAGGGAGTGGCCCTCGAAGTCGATGTCGAGCCCGTCGAGGCCGTACTCGTCGATGATCTTCGAGACGGAGCTGACGAACGCGTCCCGCGCACCCGTCGAGGCGAGCTGGACCTGGCCGTTCTGGCCGCCGATGGAGATGAGGACCTTCTTGCCCGCGGCCTGCTTGGCCTTGATGGCGGCCTTGAATTCGGCCGCGGACTCCACGTTCGGGCACTCGGTGACCGGGCAGAGGCTGAAGCGGATGTCGCCGGAGGTGACCGAGGTCGGTTCGCCGAAGGCGAGGTTGATGACGTCCCAGGACTCGGGCACGTCCGCCATGCGCGTGTAGCCGGAGCCGTTGGCGAAGCTGGTGTGCAGATAGCCGACGAGGGCGTGGGCCGGGAGGCCGCCGCCGGGGTTGCCGCCTCCGCCGCTGGTGGTCGTGGCGCTCACGGCGGCGGACTTCGGCGACTCACCGGCGCTGTTGGCCGCGGTGACCTGGAAGCTGTACGGGGTGGAGGGCGCGAGCCCCGTCACGGTGGCCGACGGCCCGCTCACCGAGAGGACCTTGGTCGCGCCCTGGTAGACGTGGTAGCCGGTGGCTCCGGCGACGGCGTTCCAGTTGAGCGGCACGGAGGTGGAGGTGGGGGAGCCCGCGGCCAGGCCGGTGGGGGCGGCCGGGATCTGGACCGGTCCGCCGCCCGGGCCGAACAGGGAGATGTCGTCGGCGTGGTAGGCGGCGGTGCCGTACCAGCCGTGGGTGTAGACGGTGACCGAGGTGGTGGAGGCTCCGGTGCGGAAGGTCGTGGAGAGCTTCTGCCAGCCGGACGCGGACGGTGTCCAGGTGGAGACGTCCGTGGTCCCGGTGCCGGACGCGCCGAGATAGACGTAGCCTCCCTGGACCCAGCCGCTGAGGGTGTAGGCGGAGTTGGGCTGGACGGTGACCGTCTGGCTGCACTTGGCGTTGTCGCCGCCGGCCGGGGTCGCCTTGAGCGCGGAGGTGCCGCCGTGGACCGGGGAGGCGACGGCGGCTCCGCTGCCCGCCGAGCAGCTCCAGCCCGCGAGGCCGGCCTCGAAGCCGCCGTTGACGGCGAGTTCGCCGTCCGCCGCCTCCGCCGTGGTCGTCGAGGCGACGAGGCCGCCGATGGTGAGGAGGGCCGCCGAGGCGACGGCGAGGAGTCTGCTGAGGCGTTCCCTGGGACGGCGGCTTCTGGTGCGTACCACAACTGCCTCCAGTACATGGGGGGATGGAAGCGGGAGCCACAATTTGGTCCAGACCAATCGGGTTGTCAAGACCTCTGGCACACACCCGCTCCCACTCCCCCGCGCCGGACCCCCGGGCGGGCCCGCTCACTCCCCCCGGTGACGGGCCAGGCCCGCCGCCGCCTCGTGCATCGCCAGTTCCAGCAGGACGGGGTCGCAGAGCGTGCCGGAGCCGTCCGGTGCGATGAGCCAGCGGACTCCTCCGCCGCCGCCCCTGCCCGGATACGGGACGACGATCCAGGTCCCCTGCCCTGCGCTGCGGATCCCGGTGCCGACCCAGTGCGCGGCCGTGCCCGGTGGCACGAAGAAGCCCATCCGGGAGTCACCGAAGTCGGCGAGGACGGGCCCCGGCCGGTCGACCAGTCTGCCGAGCACGTCGAGCGTCGGATAGCCCAGTTCGCCGGGCAGGATCAGTACGTCCCAGCGCCTGCCCGCGGGCAGCAGGGCGACGCCCAGAGGGTTGCGCTCCCACTCCCACCGGCAGGCGTCCGGATCCGGTGCCACCGATACGAGCCACTCCACCGCGGTCTTGGCTTCTGAGCCGGCCATCACAACGCCTCCCTCTCGTGTGCACGGACACGTGCTTCCACCAGGGGAGAGGGGGCTCGGCGCCGGCTATGACGCGAGTTCTGCTACTCCGTAGTAGTGAACTGCGTCACGCCATGATCGGCGGTGACGGGGTGGCGAGAGGTCCGCCGGGGACGCCTGCTGAGCGGGAGGCCGGGACCGGGACCGGGCCCACGGTCGGCCCACGGGCGGCCCGCAGTCAGGCCCGCGAACCCCGCCATCGGCCTACGGTCAGGCCCGCGAGCACACCCGGCTCCGGCCGCCGCCCGCGCTCGGTTCAGCTGTCGAAGCCGAGCCCGAGCCTGTCCATCGTCCGCAGCCAGGCGTTGCGCCGCCCCCCGTTCGCGTCCGCCCGCGCCAGCGACCACTTGGTGAGCCCGATCCCGGCCCAGGCGACCGGCTCCGGCGGGAACGGCAGCGGCTTGGTCCGCACCATCTCCAGTCGCGTGCGCTCGGTCCGCCGCCCGGACAGCAGATCGAGCATGACCTCCCCGCCGAAGCGGGTGGCCCCGACCCCCAGCCCCGTATAGCCCGCCGCGTACGCGACCTTCCCGCCGTGGGCCGTGCCGAAGAAGGCCGAAAAGCGCGAGCAGGTGTCGATGGCACCGCCCCAGGCGTGGCTGAAGCGCACCCCCTCCAGCTGGGGGAAGTAGCGGAAGAAGTGCCCGGCGAGTTTGAGATACGTCTCGGGCCGGTGGTCCAGCTCGGCGCTGAGCCGGCCACCGTACGGATAGACCGCGTCGTAGCCGCCCCACAGGATGCGGTGGTCGGCGGTCAGCCGGAAGTAGTGGAACTGGTTGGCCACGTCCCCCAGTCCCTGCCGCCCCTTCCAGCCGATCGCGGAGAGCTGCTCCTCGCTCAGCGGCTCCGTCATCAGGGCGTAGTCGTAGACCGGGACGGTGTACGGGCGCACCCGCTTGACCAGCGACGGGAAGACATTGGTGCCGAGGGCGACCCGGCGGGCGAAGACACGGCCGTAGGGGGTGCGCACGGCCGCCCCGGAGGCGGAGGAGGCGAGTTCGAGCCCGCGGGTGTTCTCGTAGATGCGGACGCCGAGGTCGAGACAGGCCCGCTTGAGCCCCCAGGCGAGTCTGGCGGGATGCAGCATCGCGGTGCCCTTCCGGTCCCACAGGCCGCCGAGGAAGAGCGGGGAGTCCACCTGGGCGCGCACGGCGTCCCGGTCGAGGAGTTCGAGGCCGTCGAAACCGAGCCGGGCGGCCTCCTCGTACATCTCCCTCAGCTCGGCGACCTGGTGGGGCTCGGTGGCGACGTCGATTCCCCCGGTGCGCTCGAAGTCGCAGTCGATGCCGTAGCGCGCGACCGTCTCCTCGATGGCGTCGAGGTTGCGGGCGCCCATCTCCTCCAGCTCGGTGATCTCGCCGGGCCAGCGGGCGATGCCGTTGCCGAGGCCGTGGGTGAGGGAGGCGGCGCAGAAGCCCCCGTTGCGGCCCGAGGCGGCCCAGCCCACCTCGTGACCCTCGATCAGGACGACATCCCACCCGGGGTCGCGCTCCTTGGCGAGCAGCGCGGTCCACAGGCCGCTGTATCCGCCGCCGACGACCAGCAGATCGCAGCGCTCGTCACCGGTCAGCGCCGGCAGCGGGGCGGGCCTGGTGGGGTCGTCCAGCCAGTAGGAGACCGGCTGGACGTCGGACAGGGACGATGCGAAGGTCATGGCGGCTGGGGCCATGGTTTCCACTCCTCACGGGGTCCGCCCGGCGGCGGACCGGGGGACCTACTCGGGCAGTGCGCTGTTCTTCCGCCGGTTGCTGATGAGCTGTCCGGCGACGACGATCAGTACGGCGATGACGAACATGGCCGTGCCGATGACGTTGATCTGGACGGGCGTACCGCGCTGGGCCGAGCCCCATACGAACATGGGGAAGGTGACGGTGTTGCCCGAGTTGAAGTTGGTGATGATGAAGTCGTCGAAGGAGAGTGCGAACGCGAGCATCGCGCCGGCCGCGATACCGGGCGCGGCGATCGGCAGTGTCACCCGCAGGAAGGTCTGCACGGGCCCCGCGTAGAGATCGCGTGCCGCCTCCTCCAGCCGGGGGTCCATCGACAGCACGCGCGCCTTGACCGCGACCACCACGAAGCTGAGGCAGAACATCGTGTGCGCGATGAGGATGGTCCAGAAGCCCAGCTCGGCGCCGAGGTTGAGGAACAGCGTGAGCAGGGATGCGGCCATGACGACCTCGGGCATCGCCATCGGCAGGAAGATCAGCGAGTTGATCGCGCCCCGCGCGCGGAAGCGGTAGCGGACGAGCGCGAAGGCGATCATCGAGCCGAGGACGGTGGCGCCGATCGTCGCCCAGAGGGCGATCTGGAGGGAGAGCGTGAGCGAGCCGCACATGTCGGGGACCCCGCACGGGTCCTTCCAGGCGTCGGTGGAGAACTCCCGCCAGGAGTAGTTGAACTTCCCGGCCGGCCTGTTGAACGAGAACACCATCACGACGATGTTCGGCAGGATCAGATAGGCGAGCGTCAGCAGGCCCGCGATCACGACGAGGTTGCGCCTCAGCCAACGGAGAAGTGCCATCAGACCAGGTCCTCCGTTCCGGCCCGCCGGATGTAGACGGTGACGATGATCAGGACGATCGCCATGAGGATGAACGACAGCGCGGCCGCGGTCGGATAGTCGAGCACCCGCAGGAACTGCGACTGGATGACGTTGCCGACCATCTTGGTGTCCGTGGAGCCGAGGAGTTCGGCGTTGATGTAGTCACCGCTGGCCGGGATGAAGGTCAGCAGCGTTCCGGAGACCATGCCCGGCATCGAGAGCGGGAAGGTCACCTTGCGGAAGGCCGTGGACGGGGTGGCGTACAGATCCCCCGCGGCCTCGTGCAGCCGGGGGTCGATCCGCTCCAGCGAGGTGTAGAGCGGCAGGATCATGAAGGGCAGGAAGTTGTACGTGAGGCCGGTGACCACCGCGAGCGGGGTGGCGAGGACCCGGTTCCCGTCGGTCATCCCCAGCCAGTTGGTGACGTCGAGGAAGCCGATGGTGCCCAGTACCTCCACCACCGGGCCGCCGTCCGCGAGGATCGTCTTCCAGGCGAGGGTGCGGATCAGGAAGCTCGTGAAGAAGGGCGCGACGACGAGGACGAGGACGAGGTTGCGCCAGCGTCCCGCCTTGAACGCGATGAGATACGCCAGCGGATAGCCCAGCAGCAGACACAGGATCGTGGCGGTGCCCGCGTACAGCACCGAGCGCACGAAATGCGGCCCGTACTCGGTCAGGGCGTCCCAGTAGGTCTGGAAGTGCCAGGTGACCTGGAAGCCCTCTTCCAGCGAGCCGGTCTGCACGGACGTCGACGCCTGGTAGACCAGCGGCAGCGCGAAGAAGACGACCAGCCACAGGATGCCGGGGAGCAGCAGCCAGTACGGCACGAGGCGGCGGCGCACCGGCCTCTTGTGCACGACGGGCTCGGCGGCCGGGGGCTTCGGCGGTGCCTCGGCGACGGTGCTCATGCCGCCTCCGGGTCCGTCGCCACGCCCGCGGAGCCCACGGTCCCGGCCAGCACGGACTGGGCGGCGTCGAGGCCGAAGGTGTGCTCGGGGTTCCAGTGCAGGACGACCTCGGCGCCGGGCACGAGCCGGGTGTCGCGCTCGACGTTCTGTACGTACACCTCCAGCTCCGGCGAGACGGCGCTGTCGATGCGGTACTGGGTGGAGACGCCGATGAAGCTGGAGTCGGCAATGGTGCCGGTGAAACGATTCCGCCCGTCCGCGACGCCTCCCGCGTCGTCCGCGTGGACCAGGGAGATCTTCTCCGGGCGTACGCCGACGAGCAGCCTGCTCCCGGGGCTCGGCGAGGTCGCGCAGCGCTCGGCGGGCAGCCGCAGCCTGGCGTCGCCGGCGGTGACGACGATCTCGCCGCCGCCGTTGGTGACGACCTCGGCCTCGATCAGATTGGAGGTGCCGAGGAAGTTGGCGACGAAGGTGGTCTGCGGCCTCTCGTACAGCTCGGCGGGCGGCCCGAGCTGCTCGACGCGTCCGCCGTTCATCACCGCGACGGTGTCGGCCATGGTCATGGCCTCCTCCTGGTCGTGCGTGACATGGACGAAGGTGATGCCGACCTCGGTCTGGATGCGTTTGAGTTCCAGCTGCATCTGGCGGCGCAGCTTGAGGTCGAGCGCGCCCAGCGGCTCGTCGAGCAGCAGCACCCGGGGGTGGTTGATGAGCGCGCGGGCGACGGCGACGCGCTGCTGCTGGCCGCCGGAGAGCTGGTGCGGCTTGCGCTGGGCCTTGTCCCCGAGCTGTACGAGGTCGAGCATCTCGCCGACCTGCTTCTTCACCGACCGGATGCCGCGCCGGCGCAGACCGAACGCGACGTTCTCGTGGATGGTCAGATGCGGGAAGAGGGCGTAGCTCTGGAAGACGGTGTTGACCGGGCGCTTGTACGGCGGGAGCGCGGTGACGTCCTGCTCACCGAGGAAGACGGTCCCCGTGGTGGGGTCCTCCAGTCCGGCGATCATCCGGAGCGTGGTGGTCTTTCCGCAGCCGGACGCGCCGAGGAGGGCGAAGAAGGAGCCCTGCGGGACGGTCAGGTCCAGGGGGTGGACGGCGGTGAAGGAGCCGTAGGTCTTGCTGATCCCGGAGAGGCGGACATCGCCGCCCGCTGTTGTGTCAGTCATGGGTCGCGGTCCCAGGGGTGTCGAGAGCAGGGGGCTCGGTGGGCTCAGGGGCACGAGGGCTCCGGGGAGCCGTGGGGATCGGGCTCTGGGGGCCTGGAGGGGAGGTCAGGCGCCGATGAGCTTGGCGAACTTCTCTTCGTACGACGTCTCTTCCTCGGTGGTCAGGGAGCGGAAGGCATGCGACTTGGCGGCCATGGCCCGGTCCGGGACGATCAGGGTGTTGCCGGCCAGCTCGGGATCGATCTTCGCCAGTTCCGCCTTGACCCCGTCGACCGGGCAGACGAAGTTGATGTACGCGGCGAGCCGGGCGGCCACCGGGGGCTCGTAGTAGTAGTCGATGAGCCGGGTGGCGTTCCGCTGGTGCCCGGCACCGGCGGGGATCAGCAGGTTGTCGCTGGAGGTGATGTATCCGGGCGCGGGGATCGCGTACTGGATGTCCGGGTTGTCGGTCTGGAGCTGGATGACGTCACCGGCCCAGGCGAGGCAGGCCGCCAGATCGCCCTTGTCGAGGTCCGAGGTGTAGTCGTTGCCGGTGAAGCGGCGGATCTGCTTCTTGTCGACGCCCTTCTGGAGCCGGCCGATCGCCTCGTCGAAGTCGGCGTCGGTGAATTTCTCCGGGGACTTGCCGAGGTCGAGCAGGGTCATGCCGACGGTGTCGCGCATCTCCGTGAGGAAGCCGACCCGGCCCTTGAGGCTGGGATCGTCCAGCAGCTGGGTCACCGAGTCGACCTTCTTCCCGCCGGTCGCCTTGGTGTTGTAGGCGATGACGGTCGAGATGCCGGTCCAGGGGTAGGAGTGGGCGCGGCCCGGGTCCCAGTCGGGGCTGCGGAACTGGGGTGAGAGATTGGCGAACGCGTGCGGCAGCAGCGATGTGTCGAGCCGCTGCACCCAGCCGAGCCGGATCATCCGGGCGGCGAGCCAGTCCGTGACGTTGATCAGATCGCGGCCGGTGTCCTGGCCCGCCGCGAGCTGCGGCTGGATCTTGCCGAAGAACTCGACGTTGTCGTTGATGTCCTCGGTGTACTTGACCCTGATCCCGGTCCGCTGGGTGAACGCGGTCAGGGTCGGCCGGGTCTTGCCGTCCTCGTCGACGTCCATGTACTCGGTCCAGTTGGAGAAGTTGACCACCTTCTCCTTGGCCGAGCGGTCGTCGGAGGCGGTGGCGCCCCCTTCCCGCTTGGCGGGCGGGATGCCACAGGCGCTCAGGGTGCCCAGGCCGCCGACGGTGAGCGCGCCGATGCCGGAGGCGCGCAGTACCGAACGGCGGGACAGGGCACCCCGGCCGTTCGTCAGGCTGCGCCGCATCGCCGCCAGCTGTGGCGCGGACAGGCCGCCGGGCTCGTTGTGGTCCATGCGCTGTGCCCTTTCGGATGGAGGCCGCCGTGAGGCGGACCGGCTATCTGTCCCCGAAGACGGTGCGGTGCCAGTCCTTGCGGACTTCGGCGGTGTTGTCGAACATCACATGCTTGACCTGCGTGTACTCCTCGAACGAGTACGCCGACATGTCCTTTCCGAAGCCGGATGCCCGGTAGCCGCCGTGCGGCATCTCGCTGATGATCGGGATGTGGTCGTTGATCCAGACGCAGCCCGCCTTGATCTCCCGGGTGGCGCGTCCGGCGCGGTAGACGTCCCTGGTCCAGGCGGAGGCGGCGAGGCCGTAGGGGGTGTCGTTGGCGAGCGCGATGCCCTCGTCGTCGGAGTCGAAGGGCAGGATCACCAGGACCGGGCCGAAGATCTCGGACTGGACGATCTCGCTGTCCTGGGCCGCGTCGGCGATGAGCGTGGGCAGGTAGAAGGCGCCGCCGTTCTTCGGCGCCTCGCCGCCGGTGACGACGGTGGCGTACGCCCGGGCCCGGTCGACGAAGCCGGCGACCCGGTCGCGCTGGGCGTGCGAGACGAGCGGGCCGAGGTCGGTGGAGGGGTCGAAGGGGTCGCCGAGACGGACGCCCGCCATCACATCGGCGATGCCTTCGCGCAGCTGCTCGTAGAGCGGACGCTGTACGTAGACCCGGGTGGCGGCGGTGCAGTCCTGGCCCGAGTTGATGAGCGATCCGGCGACCGCGCCCTGGACGGCCGCCTCGGGGTCGGCGTCGTCGAAGACGACGAAGGGGGCCTTGCCGCCCAGTTCGAGGTGGAGCCGCTTCACGGTGGAGGTGGCGATCTCGGCGACCCGCTTGCCGATCGCGGTGGAGCCGGTGAAGGAGGTCATGGCGACGTCCGGGTGACCCACCAGATGCTCACCGGCGTCCCGGCCCGCGCCGGAGACGACGTTGACGACCCCCTCGGGGATGCCCGCGTCCGTGGCCGCCTGCGCGAACATCAGCGAGGTCAGCGGGGTGATCTCGGCGGGCTTGAGCACGATCGTGTTGCCCGCGGCGATCGCGGGGAGGACCTTCCAGGCCGCCATCTGGAGCGGGTAGTTCCAGGGGGCGATGGAGCCGACGACACCGATCGCCTCACGGCGTACGTACGAGGTGTGGTCGCCGCTGTACTCACCGGCCGACTGGCCCTGGAGGTGGCGGGCCGCCCCCGCGAAAAAGGCGGTGTTGTCGACCGTGCCGGGCACGTCGAACTCGGTGGAGAGCTTGATCGGCTTGCCGCACTGGAGGGACTCCACCCGCGCGAAGTCGCCCGCCCGCTCCGCCAGCACGGCCGCGAAGCGGTGCAGCGCGTCGGAGCGCTCCCCGGGGGTCGCCCCGGACCACTGGGGGAACGCGCCGCGGGCCGCTGCGACCGCCGCGTCCACGTCCTCGGTGCCGGCCAGCTCGTAGCGGTGGACGGCGTCCCCGCTCGCCGGGTCCACGATCTCCTGGGTGCGCCCCGAGGTGCCGGGCCGCAGTCGCCCGCCGATGTGCTGCGCGCCGTCCGCGAAGCGGTCCAGCACTGGGAATCGGTCACCCATGACGCTCTCCGTTGTCCCGGCCCGTGAGCCGTCGCCCTGATGTCGCCGTTTGAATGTCGAACTAGCGTGAATTGAGTGCCGATCCTGACAGAGCAACACTTGGTCAACAAGTGATTCCGTAGTTGCCTTTTGGTTACGCGACGGAATCGGTCGACCATGTGTCGCGTCGGGCGCCCAATACCCGTACGGAGTGTCAGTGGTGGATGCGAGACTCGCGTGCATGGGGATGAATGAGCTGATCCAGCAGGTCAGCAGCGGTGAGCGAGTCACGTACCTGCACTTCTGGGGGCACACCCCGCGCGCGGACGGGCGCCTCGGCCCGAGCTGCCTCAGCCAGTGGTGGCCGTCACCCTTCGTGGTCGACGGCGTGCGTTATGCCACCGCGGAGCACTGGATGATGGCGGCCAAGGCTCGGCTGTTCGGGGATCCGGAGGCCGAGCGGCAGGCGATCGACGCCAAGAGCCCGGCGCAGGCGAAGAGCGCCGGACGGCTGGTGCGCGGATTCGACGAGGAGGTCTGGCAGCGCGAGCGCTTCGGCATCGTCCGGTCGGGAAGTCTGCACAAATTCGGCCAGGACGGCGGTCTGCGGGACTTCCTGCTCGCCACGGGCGAGCGCGTGCTGGTGGAGGCGAGCCCCCGGGACCGCGTCTGGGGCATCGGCCTCTCCGCGAGCAGTCCCCGGGCTCACGACCCCGCGCAGTGGCGCGGTCTCAACCTCCTGGGCTTCGCCCTGATGGAAGCGCGCACCTCACTCCGGGAGGCCGCCGAGACCGCCCGCGGCTGACCCGGACCGCCCGGGCCGGGGGCGGCACCCCGTCCCGTGGGCCCGGGCACATCAGGTGCGTCCGGCGCCTCGGGACCGGCACCGGACGGAACTCAGCGCGGGCCGCCCGGATCGCCGATCACCAGCGAGTTCGCATACGGATCGTCGTACTCGCCCACCCGGTCCCTCTCATCCGCCGCCGACGCGATCAGCGCCCACAGCAGGATCACGATGAAGGCCAGCCCGATGAGCATGCCGATCGAGCCGAGGATGATGCCCGCCAGCGCCTGACCGGGATTGGTCGCCTCGCCCCGCCCCGCGCGCTTTCTGCCGATGATGCCGAAGATCAGCGCGAGCACACCGAGGACGAGTCCGACGACCCCGTAGAGACAGAACAGCGCGACCGAGAGGATGCCCAGCACCATCGAGGCGACACCCATGTTGTTCTGCGCGGTCGCGCCGGGCGCCCAGCCGCTCTGGGGATAGCTCTGGTATCCGGGGTACGGGGTGTACGCGCCGTACGGATCACCCGTGCCGGGAACGGTGTGGGCGGTGCCCGGGGCGCCCGGGTAGCCGTAGGGCTGCGCGGGCCCGCCCGGCGCGATCGGCGGCGGCGGGACCGCGCCCGTGTCGGCACCGGGCATCGAGGTCATCGTCGGCATGTCGTGCACATGCGGGCTCGCACCGGCCTGGGACGGGCTCGGGTACGAAGGGAGATCCGGACCCGGACCCGGGTGCGCGTAAGGAGAAGCGCCCGGTGCCGGTGTCGGGGCCGTCCCGGCGGCGGGCTTGTCCAAAGGCACCCCGCCCTGCCCGGACGCCCCGGAACCCGTACCGGCGCTGTCGCTCCGCGCCGGGCTGCTGTCCGGCGGCGCCCAGGGATCACGGTCGCGCGGCTCGTGTCCGCCCTGATGATCTGACATGGCTCTCCCCCGATCGTCGTCCTGTCATGCTACGGCGTAGGCACTCACCGGGGACCGGCCGCCTACCATGATCTCGACCCATGTGGCCGATCACACCCGGAGGACCCAGATGACCGACCTGCACCCGTTCATCGCAGGACTTCCCAAGGCCGAACTCCATGTCCACCACGTCGGGTCCGCCTCCCCCCGCATCGTGGCCGAACTGGCCGCCCGCCACCCCGGCTCCAAGGTCCCCACCGACCCGGAGGCGATCGCCGACTTCTTCACCTTCACCGACTTCGCGCACTTCATCGACGTCTACCTCTCGGTCGTGGACCTGGTCCGCACCCCGGAGGACGTACGGCTGCTCACCTTCGAGATCGCCCGGGACATGGCCCGGCAGAACATCCGCTACGCCGAACTGACCGTGACCCCCTTCAGCTCGACCCGGCGGGGCATCGACGAGAAGGCGTTCATGGACGCCATCGAGGACGCCCGCAAGGCCGCCGAGGCCGAACTGGGCGTGCTGCTGCGCTGGTGCTTCGACATCCCCGGCGAGGCGGGGCTCGACGCCGCCGAGGAGACCACCCGGCTCGCGGTGGACCTGCGGCCCGAGGGACTGGTGTCGTTCGGCCTCGGCGGTCCCGAGGTCGGAGTGGCCAGGCCGCAGTTCAAGCCGTACTTCGACCGTGCGATCGCGGCCGGGCTGCGGTCCGTGCCGCACGCCGGTGAGACGACGGGCCCGCAGACGATCTGGGACGCCCTCACCGAACTGCGGGCCGAGCGCATCGGCCACGGCACCAGCGCCGCCGAGGACCCGCGGCTGCTGGCCCACCTCGCCGAGCACCGCATCCCGCTGGAGGTCTGCCCGACCTCGAACATCGCCACCCGGGCCGTCGCCGATCTCGAACTCCACCCGATCCGGCGGATGATCGAGGCCGGCGTGCTGGTCACGGTCAACAGCGACGACCCGCCGATGTTCGGCACGGACCTCAACAGCGAGTACGGGGTCGCCGCCCGCCTTCTCGGCCTCGACGAACGCGGGGTCGCCGAACTGGCCAAGAACGCGGTGGAGGCGTCGTTCCTCGACCCGGCGGGCAAGGCGCGGATCGCCGGCGAGATCGACGCGTACACGGCGCAGTGGCCGGCGAGCTGAGCGGCGGCGAAGGCCCGGGGACGCGTCCCGGGGACGGGCGGACGCCCGCCCCCGCGACCGGGTACGGCACGGGCCGGGGAGCCGGCTTTCCGGCGCGCGTTCCGGGCGGGCCTTCCGGCAGACCGGCGGACCGGCCCGCCCGCGACAATGGGCCCATGCGTACCGTCACCGCCGTAGGGCACCGAGGCGATCCGTACCGCGTCCGCGAGAACACCCTCCCCTCCCTCCGGTCGGCCGTCGAGCGAGGCGCCGACGCGGTGGAGATCGATGTACGGCTCACCCGGGACCGGGTGCCCGTGCTGCTGCACGACGCCACGCTGAAGCGGCTGTGGGGACACGACCGCCCGCTGGCGGAGCTGACGTACGAGCGGGTGCGGGAGCTGACGCGGGACGGAGTGCCGACGCTGCGGGAGGCGCTGGACGCGCTGGACGCGCTGGGCGCGCACCGGGTGATGATCGACCTGCCCGGGGCCACCCGGGAGTCCGTCCGCACGGTCGTCGGCACCGTCCGCGAGTGCGGCGCGGCGGAGCGGGCGTACTACTGCGCGGGCCCGGTGACCATGCTCGCGGTACGGACCGCCGACCCGACCGCCGAGATCGCGCTGACCTGGACATCCCTGGCGCCGCCGCGCCCGGCGCTCATCGACGCGGTACGGCCGCGCACCCTCAACTACCGCTTCGGGCTGATCAGCCGCCAGCTCACCGACCGCGTCCACCGGGACGGAATGCTGGTCTCCGCGTGGACCGCCGACACCCGGCGGACCATGCGGAGGCTGATCGGCGCGGGTGTCGACTCGATCACCACCAACCGTGTCCACACGCTGAGTTCCCTGCTCCGCGCCCCCGACTCCTCCGGCGCCCGGCCGTCATGAGCCGCCGCCGGTGGCGCGGTCCGGCGCGGTGGGCCGCGAGCCGCAGCGGCCCCGGGGCCGGGTCACGACCCGGGTGCGGCGGACTCGGATGCGACCGACTGTGTATACGGGCGCGGGCACGGAGAACGGGCGCGGACGGGAACGGGCCCGGGAACCGGTGACGAGGACGGCGGCACGGCACATGGACCGGCTGCGAACAGAGCGGGCAGGTTCTCCCGTATCCACTGCGGCACGGTCGCCGGTTCCTCGGCGTCGTGGACGGCCCAGGCCGCCAACAGCCCATAGGTGGCAAGCGGGTTCATCCGGCCACGACACCGAGCCGCCGCGCGCCTCCCGGTTGCTTCACCGAGTCGTTTGGGACGTACGGCACAAGGGGCGGCCGGAAGGCCCCGCCATGACGAAGGGGGCGAGGTGGAGGAACCACCCCGCCCCCTTCAGGGACCGGAACACCGGCGGGCGAACGCCCGTGCGCGGGCGCCCGCCCGCCGTCGCCCTACGCGTCCAGCGACGTCATCACGTGCTTGATGCGCGTGTAGTCGTCGAAGCCGTACGCCGACAGGTCCTTGCCGTAGCCGGACTTCTTGAAGCCGCCGTGCGGCATCTCGGCGACCAGCGGGATGTGGGTGTTGATCCAGACGCAGCCGAAGTCCAGGGCCTTGGACATCCGCATCGCCCGGCCGTGGTCCTTCGTCCAGACCGAGGACGCCAGCGCGTACTCGACGCCGTTGGCCCACTCCAGGGCCTGCGCCTCGTCCGTGAAGGACTGGACGGTGATGACCGGGCCGAAGACCTCGTTCTGGATGATCTCGTCGTCCTGCTTGAGGCCGGAGACGACGGTCGGGGCGTAGAAGTAGCCCTTGTCGCCGACGCGCTGGCCGCCGGCCTCGACCTTGGCGTGCGCCGGGAGGCGGTCGATGAAGCCGCTGACCTGCGCGAGCTGGTTGGCGTTGTTCAGCGGGCCGTAGAGGACGTCCTCGTCGTCGGGCGCGCCGGTCTTCGTCTCGGACGCGGCCTTGGCCAGCGCCGCGACGAACTCGTCGTGGATGGACTCCTGGACGAGGACGCGGGTCGCGGCCGTACAGTCCTGTCCGGCGTTGAAGTAGCCCGCGACCGCGATGTCCTCGACGGCCTTGGCGATGTCGGTGTCCTCGAAGACGACGACGGGCGCCTTGCCGCCCAGCTCCAGGTGGACACGCTTGACGTCCTTGGCCGCGGAGGCCGCGACCTGCATGCCCGCCCGTACGGAACCGGTGATGGAGGCCATCGCCGGGGTGGAGTGCTCGACCATGGCGCGGCCGGTGTCACGGTCACCGCAGATGATGTTGAAGACGCCCTTGGGCACGATCGAGCCGATGATCTCGGCGATCAGGACGGTGGAGGCGGGAGTGGTGTCCGAGGGCTTCAGCACCACGGTGTTGCCGGCGGCGAGCGCCGGGGCGAACTTCCACACGGCCATCATCATCGGGTAGTTCCACGGCGCGACCTGCGCGCAGACCCCGACCGGCTCGCGGCGGATGATGGAGGTGAAGCCCTCCATGTACTCACCGGCGGAGCGGCCCTCCAGCATCCGCGCCGCGCCCGCGAAGAAGCGGATCTGGTCCACCATCGGCGGGACCTCTTCGGTGCGGACCAGCTCCAGCGGCTTGCCCGTGTTCTCCGACTCGGCGGCGATGAGGTCCTCGGCCCGCTCCTCGAACGCGTCCGCGATCTTGAGCAGGACCTTCTGACGCTCGGCCGGGGTGACGTCCCTCCACGCGGGGAAGGCGGCCTCGGCAGCGTCCATGGCCGCGTCGACGTCCGCCTGCCCGGAGAGCGGTGAGGTGGCGTACGCCTCGCCGGTCGCCGGGTTGATGACGTCGATCGTCCGCCCGTCGGCGGCGTCCCGGAACTCCCCGTTGATGTAGTTGCGCAGACGACGCAGCTCGGTGGTCACTGTGGCCACCCTCCTGTCTGATGTCCGAATGGGTGGGTCCACCCAGGTTCACCCAGCCTAAACGCACGAGTGACGCTTTCGACAGCCCCGACCCACCTCATCTTCGGATTCAGTGATATTTGATGCCGTCAACAACGAATTTCATCGCTCAGGGCTTGCAAGACGGACGCTACCGGTGCACAGTGAGGGTGTGGCCAGCCGAAGCGCAGACTCCAGGAACGGGAACGCCGGGAATGCACAGCCCCCGACGATCGACGCCGTTTCCCTCGCGATCATCGAGCAGCTCCAGGAGGACGGTCGCCGTCCGTACGCCGCGATCGGCAAGGCCGTGGGCCTGTCGGAAGCAGCCGTACGGCAGCGCGTCCAGAAGCTGCTCGACCAGGGCGTCATGCAGATCGTCGCCGTGACGGACCCGCTCACCGTGGGCTTCCGCCGCCAGGCGATGGTCGGCATCCGTGTCGAGGGCGATCTCGATCCCGTCGCCGAAGCGCTGACCGCCATGGCCGAATGCGAGTACGTGGTGATGACCGCGGGCTCCTTCGACCTGATGGTGGAGATCGTCTGCGAGGACGACGACCACCTGCTCGAAGTGATCAACAAGCGGATCCGCGCGCTCCCCGGTGTGCGGTCCACCGAGAGCTTCGTGTACCTCAAGCTCAAGAAGCAGACCTACATGTGGGGAACCCGATAGCCGTGAGCAAGGACCGCAGCGACTTGTCAAAGTCCGCCTACGACCACCTGTGGATGCACTTCACCCGCATGTCGTCGTACGAGAACGCCCCCGTCCCCACCATCGTCCGCGGTGAGGGCACGTACATCTACGACGACAAGGGCAAGCGCTACATCGACGGCCTCGCCGGCCTCTTCGTGGTGAACGCCGGACACGGCCGCACCGAGCTGGCCGAGACCGCGTACAAGCAGGCCCAGGAGCTGGCCTTCTTCCCCGTGTGGTCGTACGCCCACCCCAAGGCCGTCGAACTGGCCGAGCGGCTGGCGAACGAGGCCCCCGGTGACCTCAACAAGGTCTTCTTCACCACCGGCGGCGGCGAGGCGGTCGAGACCGCCTGGAAGCTCGCCAAGCAGTACTTCAAGCTCAAGGGCCAGCACACCAAGTACAAGGTCATCTCGCGCGCGGTCGCCTACCACGGCACCCCGCAGGGCGCCCTGTCGATCACCGGTCTGCCCGCGCTCAAGGCGCCCTTCGAGCCGCTGGTCCCCGGCGCGCACAAGGTGCCGAACACCAACATCTACCGCGCCCCGATACACGGCGACGACCCCGAGGCCTTCGGCCGCTGGGCCGCCGACCAGATCGAGCAGGAGATCCTCTTCGAGGGCCCCGAGACCGTCGCCGCGGTCTTCCTGGAGCCGGTGCAGAACGCCGGCGGCTGCTTCCCGCCGCCGCCCGGGTACTTCCGGCGCGTCCGCGAGATCTGCGACCAGTACGACGTACTGCTCGTCTCCGACGAGGTCATCTGCGCCTTCGGCCGGCTCGGCACGACGTTCGGCTGTGACAAGTTCGGCTACGTCCCGGACATGATCACCTGCGCCAAGGGCATGACCTCGGGCTACTCCCCGATCGGCGCGTGCATCGTCTCCGACCGGATCGCCGAGCCGTTCTACAAGGGCGACAACACCTTCCTGCACGGCTACACCTTCGGCGGCCACCCGGTCTCCGCGGCCGTCGGCATCGCCAACCTCGACATCTTCGAGCGCGAGGGCCTCAACCAGCACGTGCTGGACAACGAGGCGAACTTCAAGGCCACGCTGGAGAAGCTCCACGACCTGCCGATCGTCGGCGACGTCCGCGGCACCGGCTTCTTCTACGGCATCGAGCTGGTGAAGGACAAGGTCACCAAGGAGACCTTCACGGACGAGGAGACCGAGCGCGTGCTCTACGGCTTCCTCTCCAAGGCGCTCTACGACAACGGCCTGTACTGCCGGGCCGACGACCGCGGCGACCCGGTCATCCAGCTCGCGCCGCCGCTGATCGCCGACCAGTCGACGTTCGACGAGATCGAGCAGGTGCTGCGGAGCGTCCTCACCGAGGCGTGGACCAAGCTCTAGAGCCTTAGGGACCACGGCTTCCCGAAAGCCCCGCCCGAGCCCGGCAACGGCCCGGGTGCGCCCATCCGAGTGGATGGAGCGCACCCGGGCCGTGTGCTTCCCCGGACCTCGCATCCGGCTGCCTAGCGTTACCCCTACGCCATAACGGGCGTGGGGGGACCCCCAGTGACCGATCAGCCCTGACCTCGTTCCCCCGTGCGGGGGACGACCGATCTGATCAGAACCGAGGTGCACGCCATGGTGGCCCCACCGGACAACGATGTGATCCGGGCACGCTCGCTCCACCACACCTACAGCGGCTCTCTCACGCTCGCGGGTGTCTCGCTCGGCGTGCGCGAGGGCGAGATCCTCGCCGTGAGCGGCCCCCGCGGCAGTGGGAAGACGACACTGCTGCGCTGCCTGTCGGGGCAGCTCGTGGCCGACGAGGGCGAGGTGTGCTTCCTCGGCTCACCCGTGCACACCCTGTCGGCGCTCCACCGCGAGCGGCTGCGCCGGGAGCGCTTCGGCTGGATCGGTCCCGAGCCCTTCCTCGTACCGGAGCTGACCGTGTGGGAGAACGCGGCCCTGCCGCTGCTGCTGTGCGGCACCCCCCGGCGGCGCGCCAAGACCGCCGCCCTGGAGTGGCTGGAGCGCCTCGACATCGACGCGTACGCCCAACAGCGCCCGTACGCCCTGACCCAGGCGCAGCGCCAGCGGACCGCGACGGCGCGAGCGCTCGTCGCCGAGCCGGCCGTGCTGTTCGCGGACGAGCCCACGGCGACCCTGCACCGCGCGGACCGCGCACACGTGCTGCGTACGCTGCTGGCCGCGGCCCGTTCGCACCGGATCACGGTGGTGCTCGCCACCCATGACCCGGAGGTGGCGGCGCTCGCCGACCGCATGGTGACACTGGTGGACGGCCGCCGCGTCAGCTCGCTGGCGGCCGCCGACGCGGAAGGGCGGGCCGAGTGCTCGCTCTCCGCCTAGCCCGTGGCGCCCACCCCCTGATCCTGCTGCGCCGGCTGATGGTCGCGGCGGCATCGGCGGGGGTCGGCTTTCTCCTCCTGAGCGCTCTGACGTACGCGCTCGCCCACCCCGGTGAGTCGTCGGCTTCGCTGCTGCGGCTGTCGTGGTGTCTGATCCCGCTCGCCGCGACGGTGCACTTCGCCGTCGCCGTGGCGCGTACGGATCCGAGCACCCGCCCGCGTTCCGGTCTGTCGGCGGTCGGGCTGGGCCCCGGACGGCTCGCGCTGCTGGCGGCGTCCTCCACTGCCGTGTCCGGCACCCTCGGCAGCATGGTCGCGCTGCTGTTCTTCCTCCATCTGCGCGGCGATCTGACGGGCCTCCCGTTCGACGGCGCGGCGGCCGAACTGCTGGCCGCCGACGAGCCCCTCCCGCTCGCCGCCGCGCTGACCCTGCTGGCGCTGGCGCCGCTCGCCGCGACGGTGGCGGCGGCGCTCACCCTGCGAACGCGCCCCGCCTCGCCCGAGCCCGCCGACTCCGGCGGACCGGCCGAACCCGTGAGCGCGCCCGGGGGCCTGCCCTGGGGCTGCGCGCTGACGGCGGCGGGCCTGGCGATCGGAACGTACGCGGGCCGCACCCACGCCGGCGGTTCGCTCCCCCTGCCCGGCGAGCTCGACGCGAACCCCGTGGGCGTCCTCGTGGGCTGGGCGCTCACCGCCATGGGCCTCGCGCTCGCGGGCCCCGCGCTGACCCACTTCTGCGGCCGTCTCCTCCAGATGTTCCGGCCCGGCGCCCTCCGGCTGCTGGCGGGCCGCGTCCTCATGGAGGAGTCCCTCAGGATCGGCCGCCCGCTGGGCGTGGTGTGCGCGGTCGCCTCCGCCGTGATCGCGGCCTGGACGCTGTACGACGCGGGCTCGCGCCCCTTCGGCCCGCTGACCGGCCTGGGCGCGGCGCTGGTCGTCGCCTGTACGACGGCCACTCTGCTGATCACCGCGCTGGAGGCCCGGGCGGCCAGGGCGGCCACCGTTCAGCACCTGCGGCGGCTGGGCGCCCCCGCCAGAGCGCTGCGGTCCGCCGCCGTGCTCCGGGTGGCGGTCCTGCTGCTGGTCTTCACACCGCTGACCTGGGCGGTGGCAACGCTGGCGGCGGTCCCGCTGAAGGGCTGAGGAGTCCGCGTGCGGTGGGCATTACCTCGCGGGTAATCGACCGTCGTCCCGTTCCCGCGCAGGATCGTCCCCGTAGCCGCCGCTCGAAGGGGACGAGAAGATGACCACCGCACCGGACACCGCCCTCACCGCCCGGACCACCGCAAACACCGCGGACACGGCAAGCACTACGGACACAGCAGGCACCGCGGCGGGCACCGCGACCGCCACCGCCTCCACCCGTGCCGCCGTCGGGGAACTGCTGGCCCGGATCCAGGAGGGCTCGCCCGAGCGCGTGGCCGACCTGTTCGCGGAGAAGGTCGACTGGCACATCGCGGAGAACCCGACCGTCCCCTGGATCCGCCCCCGCTCGACCCGGGCCGATGTCGCCGCCCACTTCCGCGAGCTGGCCGAGGGCCAGGTGCCGGTCCCGGAGGGGTGCTCCGTGGACGCGGTCGTCGTGGACGGCGAGGAGGCGATGATCAGCGGCCGGCTCATGGGCACGGTCACCACGACGGGCAAGGTCTTCCGCTCGCCCTTCGTGATGCGGGTGACGGTCCGGGACGGCCTGATCATCCGCTATCTGATCGTCGAGGACAGCCTGGCGATCGCGGCGGCGTGCGCGAGGGACTGAGACGGTCACCGGCGCCCTGGTGATCCGCCGCACCGTGCGATCCGCTGCCCGGCCAGGAGTACGTCCGGGGACTCACCGTCACAGCCGACGGCCCGGCCGGCACGGCGCACCGCCCGTGCGCCACCGTGACGGCGTACGACGCCCCGACCGGCTCGCCCCGCTTCGCCCTGCGCGGCCGGATCCTCGCCGACGGGCCCCTGCGCTAGGTGAACGCCATGCACGAGCAGGTGAACGGGGCCCGGCTCTACCCCGTCCCCGACGACTGAGTCACCGAGGCCGGCACCGTGGCCTTCTTCGGCGGCAGGCCCGGTCCGCCGCCGGTCGACTTCTCGTGAGCGCTCGGCTGCACACCGCTGACGCCGGGCCGTGAGGTGACCCTGCGGATGCCCCTGCAAAGCGGCCGGTACGCCCTGGCCGACTGGGTCCGCAGCCCGGTGGACGCCCGGCCGCTGACGGCCCGTGGCCAGGTGCTTCTCGTACGGGTGCCCTGACGCACCGGCCCGGGAGCGGGTGCCCCGGGGCCGCCGGCTGTCCGGCCCTGCCCACCGGGTGGCCGCCCCGCCCCCGGGGCCCGTGTCAGCCCAGCACCACCACGTCGTCGGCGGCGAAGACCACTCCCACCTCGGCCCCCGCCTCCGGCGCGTCCCGCAGCCCGGCCGCCGCCTCCAGGGGCGGCCCGCCGGAGGGCCTGAGCCGTATGGCCACGTGATGCCCCCGGAACGTACGCCCCTCGACCGTGCAGCGCAGCCCGTCCGCCGCATCCGTCAGCCGTACGCCCGCGGGCCGTACCAGCAGCCTGCACTCCCCGTCACGGGTGCCGTCCGGTACGGGGATCTTCCCCCACACCGTGGCCGCCGCGCCCCCGCTGACCGTCGCGGCCACCACATTGTCGAAACCGAGGAAACGCGCCACGAACTCGTCCGCGGGCCGCTGCCAGACCTCCAGCGGCGCTCCGGCCTGCGCGATCCGGCCGTCCCGCATCACGACGACCCGGTCGGCGAGCGCGAACGCCTCGCCCTGGTCGTGGGTGACGGCGAGCACGGTCGTGCCCAGCCTGCCGAACAGCTCCCGCAGCTCCACCACCAGCCGCTCCCGCAGGCCCCGGTCCAGCTGGCCGAGGGGCTCGTCCAGCATCAGCAGCCGGGGCTCCGGGGCCAGCGCCCGCGCCAGCGCGACCCGCTGCTGTTCCCCGCCCGAGAGTGCGGCGACCGCGCGGCGACCGGCGCCCGGCAGGCCCACCAGGTCCAGCAGTTCGGCGACACGGCGCTCCCGTTCGGCCCGCCCGGTGCCGCGCACACGCAGCCCGAAGGCGACATTGCCGCCGACGTCGCGCTGCGGGAAGAGCTGATGGTCCTGGAACATCAGGCCGACGCCCCGCCGGTGCACCGGCACGCCCGACTGGTCGGCGCCCGCGAGCAGCACCCGGCCCCGGTCCGCGCGCCGGAGCCCGGCCACGACCCGCAGCAGGGTGGACTTGCCGCTGCCGCTGGGCCCGAGCACACAGACGATCTCGTGCTCGGCGACCTCCAGATCCACCGCGTCGAGCGCCGTGCGCGCCCCGAACCGTACGGTCACATCATCGAGTTCGAGCAGGGCCATCAGAACTCCCCGGCAGAGGTGGTGCGGACGCGGATTCTCTCCAGCAACAGCAGCGCGCCCGCGCACACCGCCATCAGGATCGTGCTCAGGGCCATCGCCTGCCCGTAGTTGACTTCCCCCGGCCGTCCCAGCAGCCGCGCCACCGCCACCGGCAGGGTCGGATGGTCGGGGCGGGCGATGAACACGGTCGCGCCGAACTCACCGAGCGACACGGCGAAGGCGAAGCCCGCGGCGATCAGCAGCGCCCGCCGCACCAGCGGCAGATCGACCTCCCGCCACACCCGCAGCGGTGACGCCCCCAGCACGGCGGCGGCCTCGCGCAGCCGTCCGTCGACCGCCCGCAGGACGGGCAGCATCGTCCGTACGACGAAGGGCACCCCGACCAGGGCCTGCGCGAGCGGCACCAGGATCCAGGACGACCGCAGATCCAGCGGAGGCTCGTCCAGGGTGATCAGAAAGCCGAACCCGACCGTCACGGCCGACACCCCGAGCGGCAGCATCAGCAGCGCGTCGAAGCCCCGGGCCAGCCGCCCGGCGCGGCGGGTCAGCGCCGCCGCGGCCAGCCCGCCGACGACCACCGCGATCAGCGTCGCGACCAGCGCGTACCGCAGGGAGTTCCCGACGGCGTCGAGGGGCGGCACGAGGAAGACCCCACCGCGCTCGTCGATCGTGGCGAGAGCCCGGTAGTGGTCGAGCCCGTAGCCGCCGGGGGTGCTGAGCGAGCGTTCGGCCAGGACGGCGAGCGGGACCACCAGCAGCAGCGTGATCGTGCCGAGCACCGCGCCGAGCAGGGCCCACTGCCGTACGCCGCGCGGCCTGTGGGCGGTTCCGGCCGGGTCCACCAGTCTCAGCGCGGTCTCCCGCCGCCGTACGGTCCAGGCGTGCACGGCGAGTACGCTCCCGACGGCCGCGAACTGGACGAGGGTCAGGACGGCGGCCGTCCGCAGGTCCAGCAGTTGCGCGGTCTGCCGGTAGATCTCCACCTCCAGCGTGGCGTACGAGGGTCCGCCGAGGATCTGTACGACCCCGAAGGAGGTGAAGGTGAAGAGGAAGACCATCAGGGCGGCCGCCGCCACGGACGGCGCGAGCGCCGGGAGGGTGACCTTCCGCCAGGCCGCGAGGCGCCCGGCGCCCAGGACCCGCGCCGCCTCCTCCTGCCGCGGGTCGAGCTGGGACCACAGCCCGCCCACGGTCCGTACGACGACGGCGTAGTTGAAGAAGACGTGGGCGAGCAGGATCGCCCACACGGTGGTGTCGAGGCGGATGCCCCACAGGTCGTCGAGCAGCCCGCCGCGCCCCAGCAGGGCCAGGAAGGCGGTGCCGACGACGACGGTCGGCAGCACGAACGGCACCGTCACCACCGCCCGCAGCAGCCCCTTGCCGGGAAACTCGTAGCGGGCGAACACATAGGCGCCGGGCAGCGCGATCAGCAGGGTGAGCGCCGTGGAGGCGAGCGCCTGCCAGGAGGTGAACCAGAGCACGCCCTGGATGTCGTCGCGGCCGAGCACCTCGCCGATCCGGCCGAACCGCCAGACCCCGTCGGCCTCCAGGCCGCGGCCGACGATGGAGACGACGGGGTAGGCGAAGAACACGGCGAAGAACACGGCGGGCACGGCCATCAGGCCGAGCCTTACCGCGCTTCCGCGGATGTCCCGGACGCGGCCGGGCTCCGCCACCGCTACTTCACGACGAGCGAGGACCACGACTGAATCCACTGCTCCCGGTTGTCGGCGATCCTGTCGGGCGCGATGGTGCCCGGCTTGTCGACCACGGCCCCGAAGCGGGTGAACAGCTCCGGCAGCTTCGCCCCCTCCACCACCGGGTTGACGAACATGTTCAGCGGCATGTCCTCCTGGAACTTCTTCGAGACCATGAAGTCCAGCAGCGCCTTGCCGCCGTCCTCGTTCTTCGCGCCCTTCAGCAGCCCGGCGAACTCGATCTGACGGAAGCAGGTGCCGGTGGCGACCCCGGTCGGCGCCTCGGCCGGCTGCGGGTCCGAGTAGAGGACCTCGACCGGCGGGCTGGAGGCGTACGAGACGACGAGCGGCCGGTCGCCCTTGGCCTTCCTGCCGCCCGCCGAGCCGGAGAACTCCTCGTTGTACGCCTGCTCCCAGCCGCTGACGACCTTGACGCCGTTCGCCTTGAGCTTCTTCCAGTAGCCCTGCCACCCCCCGGCGTCCGCGCCCTGGGAGGAACCCTCGCCGTAGCGTGCCACCGTGCCGAGGACGAAGCCGAGGCCGGGGGACGACGTGGCGGCGTTCTCGGTCACGAGCAGGTTCTTGTACGCGGGCTTGAGCAGATCGTCGAAGGACTGCGGCGGTGCGAGCTTCCTGTCGGCGAAGTACTTCTTGTCGTAGTTGACGCAGATGTCGCCCGTGTCGACGGGCGTCACCCGGTGCTTGTCGCCGTCGAGTTGCACCGCCCGCGGAATCTCCGCCAGCCCCTTGGCCTCGTACGGGGTGAACAGCCCGTTGTCGAGGGCGCGCGAGAGGAGGGTGTTGTCGACGCCGAAGAAGACATCGCCCTGCGGGGAGCCCTTGGTGAGGATCTCCTTGTTGAGCGCCTCTCCGGCGTCACCGCTCTTGAGCACCTTGACGGTGTAACCGGTTTCCCGGGTGAACTCCTTGAGCACGGAGCCGGACGCGGCGAACGAGTCGTGCGTCACCAGCGTGACGGTCTTCGCCTTCGGTCCTTCGGCTCCGCCGGACGGCGAGTCCTTCGTCTCCCCGCCACAGGCGGTGAGGGTGGTGACGCCGAGCGCGGCGGCCAGCGCGGCGACCGTGATCTTCCTGGTGGTGCTCACTGGATCATTCCTCCTGGGGGTGGCCAGGAAGAGACGCGGCCCTGCCCGGTCCTCTGACGAGAATCCGGGCAGGGCGCAACAGCTTGAGTTACGACCGAACTTCCTACCCAGAATGACCTGGGCAAGGTTCAGAGGGTCTGCGGTCTGATGGGTACCGCACTCTCAGCGCTGTGGCGCTCCCCTGTCGGATGCATGCACGTGTTCGAGCCCAGAGTACAAGGCCGGGAGCGCGCGATGTCAGGTGCGGGTCATTTGTCCGCTCGGGGCGCGTCCGGGCACGGGGTGCCGGTACGAGTGACCGGTACGGGTGGCCCGGTCCGCGGGCCGCACCGTGGGCCGTACCGCGGGCCGGTGCGGTGGCAGAGGCGGTGTGGGGGTGCCGGTACGGGGCCGATCCCGGAGACCGGCCCCGGGGCCGAGGTCAGCGCTCGGTCGCGGCGAGCTGTCCGCACGCCCCGTCGATCTCCTGCCCCCGGGTGTCCCGCACGGTCACCGGTACGCCATGGGCGGCGATCGCCTCGACGAACGCCTTCTCGTCCTCGGGCCGGGACGCGGTCCACTGGGACCCCGGAGTCGGATTGAGCGGGATCAGATTGACGTGGACCCGCTTGCCCTTGAGCAGGCGGCCCAGCAGGTCACCGCGCCAGCCCTGGTCGTTGATGTCGCGGATCAGCGCGTACTCGATGGAGACCCGGCGGCCGGACCGGTCCGCGTACGCCCAGGCGGCGTCCAGGACCTCCCGTACCTTCCAGCGGGTGTTGACCGGAACGAGGGTGTCGCGCAGCTCGTCGTCGGGCGCGTGCAGCGACACGGCGAGACGGCACTTGAAGCCCTCGTCGGCGAAGCGCAGCATCGCGGGCACCAGACCGACCGTCGAGACGGTGATCCCGCGCTGCGAGATGCCGAGCCCGTCCGGCTCGGGATCGGTGAGCCGTTGGATCGCGCCCACGACCCGCTTGTAGTTGGCGAGGGGCTCGCCCATCCCCATGAACACGATGTTCGACAGCCGCGCCGGGCCGCCGGGCACCTCGCCGTCACGCAGCGCGCGCATCCCGTCGACGATCTGGTGCACGATCTCGGCGGTGGACAGATTGCGGTCGAGCCCCGCCTGTCCCGTGGCGCAGAACGGGCAGTTCATCCCGCAGCCCGCCTGGGACGAGATGCACATCGTGACCCGGTCCGGGTACCGCATCAGCACGGACTCGACGAGGGTGCCGTCGTGCAGCCGCCACAGGGTCTTACGGGTCGTGTCGTCGTCACAGGAGATGTGCCGTACGACCGACATCAGGTCCGGCAGCAGTTCGGAGGCGAGCTTCTCCCGGGCGGCGGCCGGAATGTCCGTCCACTGCGCGGGGTCGTGCGCGTACCGCGCGAAGTAGTGCTGGGAGAGCTGCTTGGCACGGAAGGGCTTCTCGCCGATCGCGGCGACGGCGTCCCGGCGCTCGGCGGGTGTGAGATCGGCGAGGTGACGCGGTGGCTTCTTCGCTCCGCGGGGCGCGATGAACGTGAGCTCTCCCGGGGCGGGGGCCATGAGCGGATACTCCTCGTGAACGGTGCCGGTACCCCGCGTCGACGCGGAACACCGGTGTGATACCGAAGCCCGGGGACCTCACCGGACCACCCCCGCGGCCGCGGGGCAGAAAGGGCGCGCCGCCGTCCGGCGACACGCCCTTCCAGAGTACCGGGTCCGGCCGGCGGCCTCGGTCAGCCGCTACCGACGAAGATCACCAGCAGCAGCCAGACCACCGGGGCCGTCGGCAGCAGCGAGTCCAGCCGGTCCATGATGCCGCCGTGGCCGGGCAGCAGCGTGCCCATGTCCTTGATCCCGAGGTCCCGCTTGATCATCGACTCGCCGAGGTCGCCGAGGGTGGCGCTGGCCGCGACCGCGAGGCCGAGCAGCAGGCCCTGCCACCAGGTGCCGTCGTCGATGAGGAACTGCATGCACAGGGCGCCCACGGCCATCGCGAAGCCCACGGCGCCGAGCAGGCCCTCCCGGGTCTTCCCGGGGCTGATACGGGGGGCGAGCTTCCGCTTGCCGAAGCGCCAGCCCACCGCGTACGCGCCGGTGTCGCTGACCACGGTGAGCAGCAGGAAGGTGAGCACCCGCTCGGGACCGTCGTCCGCCGTGAGCATCATGGCCACGAACGTCGCGAGGAACGGCACGTAGAACGCGGCGAAGATCCCCGCGGTGACGTCCTTGAGATACCCCTCGGGCGGTTCCGTCATCCGCCAGACCAGGACGGCGAGCGCCGTGAGGGCCATGGCGACCCACGCGCCCTCCGCGCCGCGCGCGTATCCGGCGACCACCATCGCCGCGCCGCCCACGGCGAGCGGCACCAGCGGGGCCTTGATCTGCTTGCGCTCCTCCAGCCGTGAGGTGAGTTCCCACAGCCCGACCACGACGGCGACCGCTATGACGCCCACGAACAGTGCCTTGACGACAAAGAGCGAGGCGACGATGACCACGCCGAGACCGGCGCCGACCGCTATGGCCGCCCGCAGATCACGGCCTGCCCGCTTTCTGTCGCGGCCGGCCCCACCGCCGGCCCGCTTCCTCTTCGGCGGCTCCGGCTCGGGGGCCGGCTGCGGGCTGGGCATGGGCTCCTGCGGATGCTCGTCGCGGAACAGGGGGCCGCTCAGCCGAGCGGCCCCCCGGTCGCTGTCACGATCGTCACGGACCTGACGGCGGTCGCGATTGTCGCGGCCACCACGGTCTTCGGCGTCTCTACCTGCGTCGGGGAAGTCCGGCACGATGGGCATGGGCCGAGTCTGCTGTGCGTCATGCTGATCGTACGCGGGACCCGCCGAGACGAGGCGCTGGTCCGGCGGGCCCCCGCCTCCGACGTAGTCGGCCCTCCTCGGGGCCCCCCAGGAAGAGTCGTTCATCAGACTTCGAGCAGCTCGGCTTCCTTGTGCTTCAGCAGCTCGTCCACCTGCGTCACGTACTTCGCGGTGGTGTCGTCGAGCTCCTTCTCCGCGCGGCGGCCCTCGTCCTCGCCGACCTCGCCGTCCTTGATGAACTTGTCGATGGTCTCCTTGGCCTTGCGGCGCACGGCGCGGATCGAGATCTTCGAGTCCTCGGCCTTGCCCTTGGCGACCTTGATGTACTCGCGGCGGCGCTCCTCCGTCAGTTCGGGGAACACCACCCGGATGATGTTGCCGTCGTTGCTCGGATTGACGCCGAGGTCGGAGTCGCGGATCGCCTGCTCGATATTGCGCAGCGCGGTCTTGTCGAACGGGGTCACCACCGCCATGCGCGGCTCCGGCACCGAGAACGAGGCCAGCTGGTTGATCGGGGTCAGCGCACCGTAGTAGTCAGCCACGATCTTGTTGAACATCGCCGGGTGCGCACGTCCGGTGCGGATCGCGGCGAAGTCATCCTTGGCGACCAGGACGGCCTTCTCCATCTTCTCCTCGGCCTCGAGGAGGGTCTCTTCGATCACCACTTGCTCCTGCGTGTCTTGAGTAGGCCCGGCGTGCAACTATCCGGTCGGGCGGAACCTGTGTCGCGTCTTTCCTGCACGGTGTCCGACCGGCAGGACTTTGTCTATCCCGGATATCCTCGCGCGTCCGTCCCCGGACACCCTCGGACACCCCCCGGAGTTCAGGCCCGGGTGCCCTGGTCGCTCACGAGCGTGCCGATCTTCTCACCCCGTACGGCTCGCGCGATATTGCCCTCGGTGAGGAGTTCGAAGACCAGGATCGGGAGGGCGTTGTCACGGCAGAGGGTGATCGCGGTGGCGTCGGCGACCTTGAGGTCCCTGGCGATTACCTCGCCGTACTCCAGGGCGTCGAACTTCACCGCGTCGGGGTTGGTCTTCGGGTCGGAGTCGTAGACACCGTCGACACCGTTCTTGCCCATCAGCAGGGCCTCGGCGTCGATCTCCAGGGCCCGCTGGGCGGCGGTGGTGTCGGTGGAGAAGTACGGCATGCCCATTCCGGCGCCGAAGATGACCACACGGCCCTTCTCCAGGTGGCGCACGGCCCGCAGCGGAATGTACGGCTCCGCGACCTGGCCCATGGTGATGGCCGTCTGGACCCGGGAGTCGATGCCCTCCTTCTCCAGGAAGTCCTGGAGGGCGAGGCAGTTCATGACGGTGCCGAGCATGCCCATGTAGTCGGAGCGGGCCCGGTCCATTCCGCGGACCTGGAGCTCGGCGCCGCGGAAGAAGTTGCCGCCGCCGATGACGACCGCGATCTGGGCGCCGCTGCGCACGACCGCCGCGATCTCGCGGGCGATGGCGTGGACGACATCGGGGTCGACGCCCAGTCCCCCGCCTCCGGAGAACGCCTCACCGGAGAGCTTCAGCATGAAGCGTCCGGCATTCTTCACGTCGTGCTTCCCGTCGTGGTCGCTGTTGTCGCCGGCAGCCTGGTTGGCGTCCGCGCCCTTGTTCATGGAGATCTCCTCGTGCACATACGAGGAAGGCCATTGCCGGTGGGTGCTGGATGTCCCTGTCGGCAATGGCCTCCTCGTCAGATCTGCGGTCGTCCGGCGCTTCAAGGCAGTTGTGCCGCCTTGGGGCTCACGCGGCCGATGACTGCGTGAGAAACCCTATCGGGCTCCCGGATCGATCGCGTACTCGCCGTACTCGCGCCACCGCCCGCGTACTCCGTGTACCCGGCGCGTCGCTTTCCGGCGTTCTACGCGTACCTGGCGCGTCCGCTCAGGCGCCGACGCGGATGCGCGCGAAGCGCTTCAGCGTGACACCGGCCTCGTCCAGGACCTTCTTGACGGACTTCTTGTTGTCCTTGGCGAACGGCTGGTCGAGGAGGGTGACCTCCTTGAAGAAGCCGTTGACGCGACCCTCGACGATCTTCGGGAGGGCGGCCTCGGGCTTGCCCTCCTCGCGGGAGGTGGCCTCGGCGACCCGGCGCTCCTGCTCGACGACATCGGCCGGAACGTCCTCACGGGTGAGGTACTTCGGCGCGAAGGCGGCGATGTGCTGGGCGACGTCCTTGGCGATGGCGGCGGCCTCGTCGCCGCCCTTGTCCAGCTCGACCAGGACGCCGACCTGCGGCGGAAGGTCGGGCATGGTGCGGTGCATGTAGACGCCGACGTACGCGCCGGAGAACTGCGCGAAGCGGTCGAGGACGATCTTCTCGCCGAGGTTGGCGTTGGCCTCGTCGACGTACGCCTGAACGGTCTTGCCGGCCCCGATCTCGGAGGCGAGCAGGGCGTCGAGGTCGGCCGGGGAGGTCGCGGCGACGTGCTGGGCGAGCGTGTTGGCCACGGCCTGGAACTTGTCGCCCTTGGCGACGAAGTCCGTCTCGCACTTCAGCTCCAGCAGAACGCCGGAGGTCTTGTCCTCGGAGATGAGGGAGACGACGGCGCCGTTCTCGGCGTTGCGGCCCTCGCGCTTGGCCACGCCCTTCTGGCCCTTGACGCGCAGCAGCTCGACGGCCTTGTCGACATTGCCGTCGGCCTCGTCCAGCGCCTTCTTGCAGTCCATCATGCCGGCGCCGGTCAGCTCGCGGAGCTTCTTGACGTCAGCGGCGGTGTAGTTCGCCATGTCCTTGAGTCTCTTCTCGAAACGGTCGAAAGTCGAAGGTCCGCCGGAGATCCTCGGCCGACCTACGGGTGAGCGGCGGGGGCCGGTGCCTGTGGCACCGTCCCCCGCCGTCCTCACCTGCCGGAGCTGTGCGGTCTTCAGCCCTGCTCGGCGTCCGCGGCGGGCTTCTCCGCCTCGCCCTCGGGGGCCTCGGCAGCGGCGGGGGCCTCGGCGGCCGGAGCCTCGGCCGGCTTCTCGGCAGCAGGCGCGGCGTCAGCGGCGTCGGCAGCGGGCGCGGCGTCGGCAGCGTTCTCGGAGTCAGCCTTCTTGTCGCCCTCGAGAAGGTCGCGCTCCCACTCGGCGAGCGGCTCACCGGCCGCCTTCTCACCCGGCTTGGAGTCGCCGGTGGCGACGCCGGAACGGGCGATGAGGCCCTCGGCGACGGCGTCGGCGATCACCCGGGTGAGCAGGGTGACGGAGCGGATCGCGTCGTCGTTGCCGGGGATCTTGTAGTCGACCTCGTCGGGGTCGCAGTTGGTGTCGAGGATCGCGACGACCGGGATGTGGAGCTTGCGCGCCTCACCGACGGCGATGTGCTCCTTCTTGGTGTCCACGATCCAGACGGCGCTCGGCACCTTCTGCATCTCGCGGATACCGCCGAGGGTCTTCTCCAGCTTGGCCTTCTCGCGGGAGAGGACCAGCAGTTCCTTCTTGGTGAGACCGGAGGCGGCCACATCCTCGAAGTCGATCTGCTCAAGCTCCTTGAGGCGCTGCAGACGCTTGTAGACGGTGGAGAAGTTGGTCAGCATGCCGCCGAGCCAGCGCTGGTTGACGTACGGCATACCCACGCGGGTCGCCTGCTCGGCGATCGCCTCCTGGGCCTGCTTCTTGGTGCCGACGAACATGATGGAGCCGCCGTGGGCGACGGTCTCCTTGACGAACTCGTAGGCGCGGTCGATGTACGACAGCGACTGGAGCAGGTCGATGATGTAGATGCCGTTGCGCTCCGTGAAGATGAAGCGCTTCATCTTCGGGTTCCAACGACGGGTCTGGTGACCGAAGTGGACGCCGCTTTCCAGCAGCTCCCGCATCGTGACGACGGCCATGGCCGTATCTCCTTGGATTCTCGGTTTGTCCTGACGCCCCGACGCGCCTGCCGCAAGGGACCGAGGGGCGCGGCCACCGACCTGAGAGGTGTGCGGTGGCGGGGCGTGCGAAGTCGACCCGGTGACCCGGATCGCCAGAAGAAGTGTACGGGACCCTGGCGGCGGCGGGTGACGGCGCTGTCCACAACCGGTGGGTACTCCACAGATCCGGAGCATGATCCACTCGGTTGGCGACTGTGCGGGACGGTCTGTGCATGCACCGCATCACTCGTCCCGCCCCACCGGTACCGCTTCCCTCCCGGCCCCTGCCCGCAGGCGCTTTCGCGTCGGCGGGCGGGGTCCTGGCTCCGATCCCGGCGCCGCCGATGCGGGGAGCCGTCACCACGGGCACGGTACGGCCCGCGCGCCGGGCCCTGACGACGGGCGGGGTCCCCGCCCTCGGCCGGGTCCCGTCCGTGCACTGGACCCGGGGCATGTGCGGGGCCCTCGCCGCCCTCAGGATCACCGCTTCGGGAAGGAGCCCGGCCCCGGGCGGCCGGGTCCTGCCCCTGGTCCCGGGCCTGCACGGCGCCCCCGCCCCGGGCCGGGTCCCGGACGGGCCCGTGCACAGGGTTCCGGCGGTGCGCCAGGTCCCGGGCAAGGGGCGGACCGCTGCCCTTGTGGGGGTCCTGGTCGTCCTCCTGACCGTGGTGGGCGCTGCGGCCGGGGTTCCGGCCGCGGCGGTGGCCGCCGCGGCCTCCCGGGACCCGGGAGGGCCGGTCCCCTGGGACCGGGCTGCCGTACGTCACGGGACGGGCCCGGGCGACGGCGGAGCGGCCGGGCCACCGCCGGCGCGGGAGGATCGTGCGGCACCGGCGGCTCAGGTGGCACCGGGGGCTCAGGCAGCCCAGGCGGATACGGCGGACCAGGGAGGCCCGGCGGGGCGGATGGATCCGGCGGCACGGGGAGACACGGCGGGGCAGAGGCAGGTACGGGGGCGGAAGGACCCCGGAGCGGGGGACGGCGCCGCCGAGGGCCGGAGCTGGCCCGTGGGCCCGCCACGGCCGGCGATCGTGCGCGGCTGGGAGGCGCCCTCGTCGCCCTACGGCCCTGGGCACCGGGGTGTGGATCTGGCCGCACCACCGGGCACGGATGTGCGCGCGGTGGCCGCCGGGCGGATCCTGTTCGCCGGCCGGGTCGCGGGGCGAGGGGTGCTCACGATCGCTCTCACCGGCCCGGGTGACCCTCCGTTGCGCGTCACCTACGAACCGGTGGTGCCACTGCTCCCGGTGGGTACGGACGTGGAGGCCGGACGGCCGGTGGCGCGCGTCGAGCCCGGACCGTCACACTGCGCCACGGGCTGCCTGCACTGGGGGCTGCTGCGCGGCACCGACTATCTGGACCCGCTCTCGCTGCTGCCGCCGGGGCTGCTGCGCCGGCCGCCGTCCCGGCTGCTCCCGGTGACGGGCACTCCTCCGCTTCAGGACGGCCCGCGAGACGGCCTGCGGCCGGCCGCTTCCGTCTCCGGCCCGGCGGGAGTGCGCCACGGGCTCCACACGGCCCTGCTCGCGGCGGTGGCCGGGGTGACCCGATACGGCCTGCTGCGCGCGTCCCGAGGCACAACGGGTCACCCCGCGCCCGGGGTCCCCGCACGCGCAGGCGACGGGACGAGCCCCTGGTGTCCGCCGGGGCTCCTGCCCGGGGTCCCCGCACGCGCGGGCGCCGGGCCCGGGGTCAGGAGCCGACGCCCCGGAGGGCCATGGCGACGGCGGCCTCCGCGATCACGTCCGGCTCCTCCGCCGCGCCGAGTTCGATACGGCGCACCGCGGCGTCCACCACGCCCTGGAGGAGCATCGCCGCCAGGCGGGGCTGCTCATGACCCAGCTCGCCGAGCGCCTCGACGATCATGGCGATCAGCCCGCCGTGCGCGGCGCGGATCTTCTCCCTCGCCCGGTCGTCCAGCTCACCGGCGGAGATGGCGACGACGGCCCGGTGGCGCCGGTCGCCCACGAGGTCCAGCTGTCGGCGCACATACGCCTCGACCCTGCCCTCGGGCGTCGTGGCCGGCTCCATCGCGGCCTCGACCTCCGCCGCCCAGACGGGGAAGTCGACGGCGCACAGCTCTTCGACGACCGCCGCCCGGGAGCGGAAGTACTCGTACACGGAAGACCTGGCCAGGCCCGTGCGCTCGGCGAGGGCGGGGAAGGTCAGCGCCTCCGTACCGCCCTCGGACAGGAGGGAACGCGCGGCGTCGAGCAGGGCGTCGCGCTGCATGGTCCGGTGCTCGGCCACGGAGGCCGCTCGAATCCTGGGCACGTCTCCACTTTACGGATGCCGCGCAAGAGGCAGGCCGGGAACAGGGGTCAGCGGCCCACGTCGGCGAGCTTCGCCCGCAGCTGAAGCACCGATTTCGTGTGGATCTGGCTGACCCGGCTCTCCGTGACCCCGAGCACGTTCCCGATCTCCGCGAGGGTCAGCCCCTCGTAGTAGTAGAGGGTGACGACGGTCTTCTCACGCTCCGGGAGGGTGTTGATCGCGCGGGCGAGCAGCCGCCGCAGTTCCCGGTCCTCGGCGACCTCGACCGGGTTGTCGGCGGCGGTGTCCTCCAGGGTGTCCATCAGGCTGAGCCGGTCGCCGCCCTCACCGCCCACATGGAGCAGTTCCTCCAGGGCGACAACGTTCGCCAGGGACAACTGACTGAAGACCGCGTGCAGTTCGTCGATCCCGATGCCCATCTCGGAGGCGACCTCCCCTTCGGAGGGGGTACGCCTCAGCTTCGCTTCGAGGGTGGCGTAGGCGCGCTCCACGGCCCGGGCCTTCTGGCGGACGGAACGCGGGATCCAGTCGAGGGCGCGCAGTTCGTCGATCATCGCCCCGCGGATCCGGGTGATGGCGTAGGTCTCGAACTTGATGGCCCGCTCGATGTCGAACTTCTCGATGGCGTCGATAAGTCCGAACACCCCGGAGGAGACGAAGTCCGCCTGCTCCACGTTGGACGGCAGCCCGACGCTGACCCGGCCCGCCACGTACTTCACCAGCGGTGAGTAGTGCAGGATCAGCTGCTCACGAAGCCGCTCGTCCCCCGTGGTCTTGTACGACTGCCACAACTCCTCTAGCGACGAGGGAGCGGGGGGCCGCGCGGCACCACGGGCAGCGGGGGGCACTGCCGCGCGATCAGACCCGGAGGTGTGCTGGGGCATGCGTTGCCTTGAGCCGTTCTGCTGTGAGGGGGACTCGGTGCGGGAGGAACTCGGGGGAGCTGGCGAGCATCTTGGCCGGAGGTGGTGAGCGTAGCGTGACTGTGTGGATGCGGTGGGCGAAGGACGGGCGGCGACCCCGTGCGGGATTCCGGTCGTCGGCCGGTCCGTCGAACCGGCGCCGGCACGGCACACACCGGCCCTCCCGGTGTCTCCGGCAGCACCGCGAAGGTCACCCCCATCACTTTTTCACCCGAATGCTCCAAATCAAGAACCGCCTCGCCGTGCCTTCGCTCCGCGATTCGCTTGACGCGTCAACCGCCAGCAGTCCCCCAACCGTTCGACGAACCCCAGCGCGTGCAGTTCGTAGAGCCTGCCGAGAGCGTCGTCGGTGGTGGTTCCCGCGCCGCGGGCGAGGTGTGCGCCGTCGACCGCGCCGCGCGCCGGGAGTGCTTCGAGGACCCGTTTGCTGAGGGGGTCCAGGAGGTCCCGCGGGAGGACCGGCCCCCGGCGGGCCGGTGCCAGCTCGCCGATCTCCCCGACCAGCTCCGCCACTTCGTCGGCATCGGTGACCAGCACTCCCTCGCCCCGGAGCAGTTCGTGCACGCCCGCCGACAGTCCGCTGGTCGCCGGTCCGGGCACCCCCATGGTGTACCGGCCCAGCCTGAGCGCGGCGCGCGCGGTGACCAGCGAGCCGCTGCGGTACTCCGCCTCCACGACCACCGTGCCCCGGGTGAGGGCGGCGATCACCCGGTTCCTGAGGACGAATCTGCTGGGCGTGGGGTGGTCGCCCGGCGGCAACTCCCCGATGACCAGTCCCTGTTCCGCGATGCGCCCGATCAACTCGGCGTGACCGCGGGGATAGGCGACGTCCACGCCGCAGGCGAGCACGGCGACGGTGGCACCATCCGCCGCGAGCGCGCCCCGGTGCGCCGCCCCGTCGACGCCGAAGGCGGCTCCGGACACCACGACCCACCCCCGTTCCGCGAGGCCGCTGCCGAGGGTGGCCGCCATGTGCGCCCCGTACGGTGTGCACGCCCGCGCACCGACGACGGCAACCGATCGCAGTGCCCATTTCCGCAGGTCCGAGCGGCCTCTGACCCACAGCCCGACAGGTCTGGCGGCTCCGAGGTCATCGAGTTGGGTGGGCCACTCCCCGTCTCCCGGGCAGATGAAGCGGCCTCCGGCGGCCGCGATCGCGGCCAGATCGCGGTGGGGGTCGGCGGCGGCCGCCCGTGTCCGGTATCCCACGAGCCGCCGTGGGCCGGCTCCGGGGAGGCCGGCGCCGTCGGTGTCGGGTGTGGTGAGGCGCGCCAGCAGCTCCCGGGCCCCGAACTCGGCGAGCCACCGGCCGCCGCGCTCGTCACCCGGCTCCATCACCCTCGTGAGCGCCGCCCGCGCGATCCGCTCCGCGTCATCGAGTCTCTTGCCCAGGCCCCGGCTCCGGCCATCGGCCGTGTCCGGGTCTCCCGTCCCGCCGCCCATCAGCCACCTCCTGCGCCGCCGCCGACCGGCGCGGGCGCACCGCGTGAGACACCCGTCCGCAGCTCCAGGGCGAGCTCCACGTCGTGCGCCTCGGGCCGGTCCCGCCCGGCGAGATCGGCGACCGTCCAGGCCACCCGCAGCACCCGGTCCAGGCCGCGCGCCGTGAGGAGCCCCCGTTCCATATCGCCCTCCGCGACGGCAAGGGCCCCCGGGGCCACGGGCCAGCGCGTCCGCAGTTCATGGCCCGGCACTTCGCTGTTGAGGGTCCACGGGGTGTCCCGGAGCCGGGCCGCCGCACGCTGCCGGGCCTCGTGGACACGGGCCGCGACCACCGCGGTGGTCTCGCCCCGGCCGCCCCGGCAGAGCAGGTCCCCGCGATTGACCGGCTCCACCCGCACCCGCAGATCGACCCGGTCGCGCAGGGGCCCGGACAGCCGGGCCTGGTAGCGCCGGATCACCGACGGCGGGCACTCGCATCCCGCTCCGTGCAGTGTGTGCCGACCGCACGGGCAGGGGTTCGCGGCGAGCACCATCAGGAAACGGGCCGGCAGCCGGACCACGCCCCCGCTCCGGGCGACCACCACGTACCCCGACTCCAGCGGCTGCCGCAGGGAGTCCAGGACCTTGCCCGAGAATTCGGGTGCCTCGTCGAGGAAGAGCACCCCACGGTGGGCCAGGGACACCGCCCCCGGTCTGGGCAGCCCGTTCCCACCGCCGACGAGCGAGGGCATGGTGGCCGAGTGGTGCGGCGCGCAGTAGGGCGGTGTACGCACCAGGGGCTCGCCGGGCGGCAGGATACCCGCCACCGAGTGCACGGCCGTGACCTCCAGGGACTCCTGGCGGCTCAGCGGCGGCAGCACCGCCGGCAGCCGCTCCGCGAGCATGGTCTTGCCCGCCCCAGGTGGCCCGAACAGCATGAGATGGTGGCCGCCGGCGGCGGCGACCTCCAGCGCCCGGCGCGCCAGGTGCTGCCCCGCCACATCGGCGAGATCGGGCCCCTCCCCCGCCGTCGTCGCCAACCCCGTGCCCACTCCGGCCCCCGGCACCAGCAGCCCGGAAAGCATGGGGTCCGGCCCACCGGAGGAAGGCTCCTCATGCGGGACCGGCTCATCGCTGAGCACGGCGATGAGCTGCCGCAGGCTCCGCACACCGAGCACCGAGACCCCGGGCACGAGGGAGGCCTCACCGGCGCACTGCTCGGGAACGACCACCTGCCGGTATCCGGCCTCGGCCGCGGCGAGCACGGCGGGGAGCACTCCGCGCACCGGGCGCACCCTGCCGTCCAGTCCCAGCTCCCCGATCAGCACCAGATCGGCGATGGCCCCGGGATCGATGCGCTCCGACGCCCCGAGCACCGCGCACGCGACCGCGAGATCGAACCCGCTTCCGCTCTTGGGCACGGACGCCGGGCTCAACCCGACCGTGAGCTTCTTCTGCGGCCACTCGGCGCCCGAGTTCACCACCGCCGCCCTGACCCGGTCACGGCTCTCGACCAGGCTCTTGTCGGGCAGCCCCACCAGGGTGAACGCGGCCACCCCCGGCTCCAGGTCCGCCTGGACCTCCACCACCACGCCCTCGACGCCCACCAGCGCCACCGAGCAGGCCCGCGCGAACCCCATCACGCCACCCCCCGCACATGCTCGATCACGGGCGCGCCCCGCGCGGGCACCACGACGCCCACCAGATCGATGCGCACTCCTCCGGGAGGCGCCCCGCCGTGTCGCTCCAGCCAGCCCCCGGCGAGGTGTCTCAGCCGCTCGGCCTTGGCCGGGGTGATCGCCTCCATCGGATGCTCGAACGTGCCCGCCCTGCGGGTCTTGACCTCGCAGACCACCACCGTGTCGCCGTCGCGGGCGACGATGTCGATCTCACCGGCTCTTCCGTAGCGCCAGTTCCTCGCGAGAACCGTCATCCCGGCCTCGGTCAGCAGCCGCGCCGCCAACTCCTCGCCGTACCGCCCCAGTGCCCCCGTCGCGTTCATGTCGGCACCACCTCCTGGCACCGACTGTGACGGGTCCGCCACTCATCTGTGGATCTTGGTGGACAACCCGTCGCTTGTGGACAACTCAGCCACCCGGAAGTTCGAGATCGCTCTTGTTCAGCTCCTCGATGTTCACGTCCTTGAAGGTGAGAACGCGCACCTGCTTGACGAACCTGGCCGGCCGGTACATGTCCCAGACCCAGGCGTCCGCCATCGACACCTCGAAGAAGACCTCGCCCTGGACCGAGTGGACCTGCATCTCGTAGTCATTGGTGAGATAGAAGCGGCGCTCGGTCTCGATCACGTATTTGAACAGCCCGACGACGTCCCGGTACTCCCGGTAGAGCTTCAGCTCCATCTCGGTCTCGTACTTCTCGAGGTCCTCGGCGCTCATGGCATGTTCCCCTTCAGCCGTGCGTCCCCCCATTGTGCGCCAGCCCCTCCTGCCCCTAGGCGATTTCCGGGGCCAGGACCACCGGCGTATGCGGGGGACCCTCGTCGAGCAGCGTGCGCAGCAGCTCGGCGAGCCTGGTCGGGTACACCGTCTCACGCGCCGAGGAGAGTTCGGCGGAGGTCCACCACCTCAGGCCCGTGACACTGCGCCGCTCCAGTTCCGTCAGCCCGAGCGGGGCCGTCCCGGTCTGCTCGGTACGGGCGAGGAAGTACCACTCGTCCTGCTCCCAGCGGCGCCCGTCGAAGGGAAACGAGCAGGTCCGCCGCCACAGCAGCGGTCCCAGCTCGACGTCCGTGATCCCGGTCTCCTCCGCCAGCTCCCGCAGCGCGGCCTCCTCCCGGGTCTCGGCGCCCTCCAGGCCGCCCCCGGGGGTGAACCACCAGGAGTCGGCGGGATTCGCCGGCTCGTACCCGTGCATCAGCAGGATGCGGTCCCGCGGATCGAGCAGCACGACCCGAGCGACCTTCCTCAGCCCGCTCCCGGAACCGCTGCCGAGATCTCCGAAACCGCTCACGAGGCTCCCGGAGCCCACGGAACCACCGCTGGCTCCGGCCCCCGGCGCACCGCCCGGCCCGCTCCCGGGGCCCCCGGCGCCACCCGCACGGCCGCCGTAGCCTCGCACCCGGCCCCCGGTCCACGCGCCCGCCTCGTACTCCTCATCCGGCATCCGCCGTCACCTTCCCTCGGCTCCCGCGCGAGAAGCGCCGCGCCACCGGCCCGTACGCCGCCCCGCCGAAGATCAGCAGCGCGCCCGCCGCCACCACCCCGAGGATCAGCTTGACGGGCCCGAACCGGGAGACGCCACCGGGGAGCTCCGCGAAACCCTCGGGCCGCTCCAGCACGCCGCCGCTCAGCGGCCAGGCCACGGCGTCCAGGCGCGCCTCCACGGCCGCGCGGGGCACCGAGCCCTGTCCCGGGTCCTTCAGACGCGTACGGGAGTCCAGGGAGCCCATCCGTTCGTCCCCGAGGAGAAAGAGCTGCCCCTCGGGCACGGTGGCCGTGAAGCTGTTCGGCGAGGCCGGGCCCGCGGCGTCGCGCAGATACGGTTCGTCCACCTCCGTACCGTTGACGGTGAGCCGTCCGCCGTCGCCGCAGCACGCGATCGTGTCACCGCCCACGCCGACCACCCGCTTGACCATCGGCAGATCGCCCCACCGCGACTCCCGGAACACCACGATGTCCCCGCGCCGCACCTCGTCGCCGTCGATGCGCTCGGCGAGAACGCGGTCGCCCGCACCCACCGTGGGGGTCATCGAGTCGGTCGGCACGGTGTACGGCCGGTAGACCACGGCACCCCAGGCGAAGCCGCCGAGGAAGAGCACGCAGCCGACGGCCACGGCCAGACCCGACAGCGCGCTGCCGAGCCGGCCGCGGCCGTCGCCCGTACGTCCTGTTGCCATCCCAGCGCCCCCTGCCCCGGGACCGCCGCCATCTGCGGCGATCCGCGAATCCGCGATCTGGGACGGCACCCTACCGGGCGGTATCCCCGGCGGTCAGCCTCTTCCGGCGCCACAGCACGATGGCCAGCGCGCCCACGGCCCCCATCGCCGGCGGAGCGGCGGAGGTGGCGAGAGCGGCCGCGGTGTTGATACCGGGCTGGTCGAAGGTGGAGGGCACCGGCAGGGTCGACCAGCGGTTGACCGGCCACGCGACCACGACGGCCCGGCCCACGACCTCGTCGACCGGGACGAACCCCTGGTTCACGTCACCGGTGTGATACCGGGAGTCACGGGAGTTCTGCCGGTGGTCGCCCATCACCCAGATCTTGCCCTCCGGCACCGTGCGCTTGGTGAAGGGCTTGTCGTCGCAGGGGGTGTTGCCGGGGAAGATGTACGGCTCGTCGAGCGCCTTCCCGTTGACCTTGACCGGGCCGCCGGCCTTGCACTCCACCGTGTCGCCGCCGACCGCGATCGTCCGCTTGATCAGGTCCTTCTCCTCGGCGGACGGCATCAGGCCGATGAAGCTGAGGAACTTCTGCGCGATGTTCGGCTCGGGGGTGGGCTCGCCGGCGAGCCAGCCGCCCGGATCGTGGAAGACGACGACCTCGCCGCGCTTCGGTTCGGAGCCGAACCAGGGGGTGAGCTTGTCGACCAGCACCCGGTCCCCGCGCTGCAGGGTGTTCTGCATCGAGTCCGAGGGGATGGAGAACGCCTGCACCAGGAAGGTCTTGATCAGCAGCGCGAGGACCAGGGCGATACCGACCAGGATCGGCAGTTCCTTCCAGAACGACCGCTGGTTCCTCCCGCGGCGCCGCGCGGCGTCGCCGTCACCGGAGGACGCGCCGTCCCCGTCCCCTGATCCCGACGAGGCGTCGCCGGCGCCGGCGGCGGGCCCGGACGCGCCGGTCCGGTCGTCGTCCTCTCCCGCGGGCCGTCCCGGACCGCCCGTCACGGACGCGGAAGACGACTCGGCCCCGGTCGGATCCTCCGGCCTGTCCTCCGGCTGCTCGTGCCCGGACCGCGCGCCGACCGCCACGTCCCCCACATCCACTCCTCACTCCGTGCGAAAACGTCCGCTCCTCGATCTCCGGATACCCCGGACGACAAGCAGACCCACCACTCCCATAACGAGCGGGAGTTCCGCAGGACTCGGGAGGAGGACCATTCCCTTCTGGTCCTGGGAGGACAGCCTATTCGACGAGCCCACCGGGGTGGTCGACCCGGCACGCGGGTTCGGGACAGATGCGAACGT
Source organism: Streptomyces sp. NPDC004609 (assembly GCF_042873655.1). Classification (NCBI taxonomy): domain Bacteria; kingdom Bacillati; phylum Actinomycetota; class Actinomycetes; order Kitasatosporales; family Streptomycetaceae; genus Streptomyces; species Streptomyces sp. NPDC004609. The sequence goes on from NZ_JBIALS010000009.1 coordinate 56,376, forward strand.
CTCACGCTCGCCCAGCCCGCTCCAGTGCTTGACCGGCCAGGCGATGACGACGGCGCGCCCCACCACCTCGTCGACGGAGACCGTGCCCTGGCCCTCCTCGTCGAGATGGGAGCGGGAATCAGCCGAATTCGCCCGGTGATCGCCGAGCACGAAGATCCGGCCCGGCGGGACGTCGACTTCGAACCGCTGGGCAGAAGGAACGTTTCCGGGGTTCAGATACGACTCGATGAGCGGTACACCGTTGACGGTGATACGACCGTCCTGGTCGCAGCACTTCACCTTGTCGCCGCCCACCGCGACCACGCGTTTGATCAGGTCCTGCTCGTCGGCCGACGGCAGCAGCCCGATGAACGTGAGGCCCTGCTTGATCTGCTTGACGACGACGGGGTCGTCCTTCTGCGAGGTGGGTTCGTCCTGGAGCCAGCCGCCCGGGTCCTTGAAGACCACCACGTCACCGCGCTCGGGCTTCGAACCGAACCACGGCGTGAGCTTGTCCACCAGCACCCGGTCCTGGATCCGGATGGTCTGCTCCATCGAACCGGAGGGGATGACGAACGCCTGCACGAGGAAGGTCTTGAGGACCAGGGCGATGAGCAGGGCCACCGTGATCAGGAGGGGGATCTCCTTGATGGCGGACCTGCGCCGCTTGCGTTTGACCTTCTTGGCGAGTCTGCGCCGTTCGGCCCGGCCCGGCAGCAGCCGGCCGCCGTCCGTCGGCCTGGTCCCGGTGGGCAGCCGGGTGTCGCCCCGGTGACTCGCGTGACGCCCGCGGTTACCCATGCGGACCGCCCGGCGCCGACGGCACGTCCGGTACGCGGGAGAAGACGTCCGTGCGCTCCAGGGAGGCCCAGCGGCCGACGGGCCAGCCGATCCAGTCCGCCCGCCCGATGACCCGCTCCACGGGGACCATGCCCCCGCCGGGCGACCCGAGGTGGTCGCGGGAGTCCCGCGAACTGCTGCGGTGGTCCCCCATCACCCACAGGGTGCCGTCGGGAACGACGATGTCGAAGGGCACCTCGGACGGCACATCGCCGGGATGCAGATATCCCTCGTCGACCGCTACGCCGTTCACCGCGATCCTGCCCCCCTTGTCACAGCAGACCACCCGGTCACCGCCCACGCCCACCACCCGCTTCACGAAGTCCGTCTCCGCGGGCTCGGCCAGACCCAGTGCCGCGAGCACTCCCCGTGCGGCCGCTCCGACCGGATTCCCCTCCGCGCCCTCCGGCACGAAGGACCCCGCGCCGTCGAAGACGATCAGATCCCCCCGTGCGGGCTCCTCACCGAAACGGTACGCCAGCTTGTTCACCAGCACCCGGTCCCCGACGCGGAGCGTGGGTTCCATGGAGCCGCTGGGGATCTGGAACGGCTGCACGACAAAGCGGCTGAACAGCAGGACGAGGCCCGTGCAGACCACGCCCAGGAGCAGCACCCGCCGCCAGGACATCCCGGAGGGGCGCAGTGCTCCCAGAAGAGTCGATACCCCCGAGGAGCCCCCGGAACGCACGGAACGCGACCCCTCTCCCGTCTCCCCTGCTCCGGGGACCCCCGGTTCGGGGGCGGAAGAGCGGTCGCGCTCGGTGTGTCCGGCTGTGGTGTCCATCGAAAGCGAAGCCTATCCGGCGTCGCCGTGGACCCGGGCGCCGTGTGAGCCGGAGCTCACCGGTCCCTGTGCCCGGAGCGCCCGAAGGCGCCGTGGGCTCAGTTGTCGCGCTTCTCCTTGATCTTCGCGGCCTTGCCGCGCAGGTCACGGAGGTAGTACAGCTTCGCGCGGCGGACGTCGCCACGGGTGACCAGCTCGATCTTCTCGAAGATCGGGCTGTGCACCGGGAAGGTGCGCTCGACGCCGACGGAGAAGGAGACCTTGCGGACCGTGAACGTCTCGCTGACGCCGGCGCCCTGGCGGCGGATGACGACGCCCTTGAACTGCTGGATACGGGAGCGGTTGCCCTCGATGACGCGAACGTGGACGTTCACGGTGTCACCGGGGCGGAACGCGGGAACGTCGGACCGCAGCGAGGCGGAGTTGACGGCGTCGAGCACGTGCGTCATGTGTGTCTGCTTTCTTCGCCGATGCCACAGGTCATCAGCGGGAGCGTGGATGAGATTCAGGAGGCCGCTGCGTCGGAGCGGGCGTCGTGTCCCCCTGTGGCAGGGGCGCACGCCGGACGGTCGGCAGCGGCCTATTCTTCCACGGCCTCTGGCCTGCGCCAAAATCGGCCTCCGGGCTCGGGCGCCCAGCCCAGGATGGACAGGACCTCCCGGTCCTTCTTGTCGAAGGCCGCGGGGTCGCAGCGCTCGATCAGGTCGGGCCGGTTGAGAGCCGTACGCCGCAGGGCCTCGTCCCTGCGCCACCGCGCGACCTTCCCGTGGTGCCCGCTGGTGAGCACCTCCGGAATGGCACGCCCCCGCCACTCGGGCGGCTTGGTGTAGACGGGGCCTTCCAGCAGGTTCTCCATCGCGCCGGGCGCGAAGGAGTCGTCGCGGTGGGACTCGGCGTTGCCGAGGACGCCGGGCAGCAGCCGGGCCACGGCCTCGGTGATCACCAGGACGGCCGCCTCGCCGCCGGCCAGGACGTAGTCGCCGATGGACACCTCGTACACCGGCAGCCGTGTCGTGTACTCGTCCACGACACGGCGGTCGATGCCCTCGTAGCGGGCGGGGGTGAAGATCAGCCAGGGGCGCCCGGACAGCTCGACGGCGACCTCCTGGGTGAAGGGGCGGCCACTGGGGGTGGGCACGACCAGGACGGGATCATGCGCCCCGGCCTCGTAGCCGCTCGCGAGGGCGTCGTCGAGCGCCTCGCCCCAGGGCTCGGTCTTCATGACCATGCCGGGACCGCCGCCGTAAGGGGTGTCGTCGACCGTGTTGTGCCGGTCGTACGTCCACCGCCGCAGGTCGTGCACATGGACGTCGAGCCGGCCGCGGGCCCGCGCCTTGCCGACGAGGGAGACGTTCAGCGGCTCCAGGTACTCGGGGAAGATCGTGACGACGTCGAGCCGCATCAGGCGCCGTCCTCGGAGGTGCCACGGCCGCCGTCCTCGCCCCGCTCCCGGCTCCGGCCGCCGTCCGCGCTCGCGCCCGGGTCCTGGCTCCCCGCCTGCGCCTCTTCCCGTACTCCCGGCGACCCGTCGCGGGCGGAGGCGATCTCCGCGCGGTCGTCCACCAGCCCGGGCGGCGGGTCGATCACCGCGCGCTGGTTCTCCAGATCGATGCCGGTGACGATCTCCGTCACGAACGGAATCATCACCTCCGACCCATCGGGCCGCTCCACGATGAACAGGTCCTGCGAGGGGAGATGGCTGATCTCGGTGATCCGGCCGATCTCCGTGCCGTCGGCGAGGACGACGTCGAGGTCGATGAGCTGGTGGTCGTAGTACTCGTCGGGGTCCTCGGGCACCGCGTCCGGGTCCACATCGGCGATCAGCAGGGTGTTGCGCAGCACCTCGGCGCCGGTGCGGTCGGCCACGCCCGCGAAGCGCAGCAGCAGACGGCCGCTGTGCACCCGGCCGGTCTCGATCGTCAGCGGCCCCACGGCCGCCGGGTCGGTTGCCAGTACGGCCCCGGGGGCGAGCCTCAGCTCCGGCTCGTCCGTGCGCACCTCGACGGTGACCTCGCCCTTGATGCCGTGCGCACGGCCGATCCGGGCGACTACCAACTGCACTTCGCACTCTCTCCTGTCACACAGACCACACGACTCGCACAACGCAACTCACACAAAGGCTTGCACGACTACGGGCCGGGGAGGGCCGCACGGCCCTCCCCGGCCCGAGCCGGTGTTCAACTGTTCAGCGAACCTGGTCCACGTCGACGAGGTCGACGCGGATACCACGGCCGCCGATGGCGCCCACGACGGTACGCAGAGCGCGCGCGGTGCGGCCGTTGCGGCCGATCACCTTACCGAGGTCGTCGGGGTGGACCCGGACCTCAAGCACACGCCCGCGGCGCAGGTTGCGCGACGCGACCTGCACTTCGTCCGGGTTGTCGACGATGCCCTTCACGAGGTGCTCGAGAGCCTCCTCGAGCATGCTCAGGCCGTCGACTCGGTGGACTCGCCGGCGTCAGCCGCCTCGTCCGCCTTCTTGTCGGCCTTCTTCGCCTTCGGGGTGATGGCCTCACCCTTCGGCTCGCCGCCCTCAAGGGTCTTGGCGAACTCGTCGAACGCGGCACGCCTGTCCGCCTTCGGCTCGGCGACGAGCAGCGGCGCCGGGGCCGGCAGGCCCTTGTGCTTCTGCCAGTCGCCGGTGAGCTTCAGGATCGCGAGCACCGGCTCGGTCGGCTGGGCGCCGACGGACAGCCAGTACTGCGCCCGCTCCGAGTCGACCTCGATGCGGGAGGGGTTCTGCACCGGGTGGTACAGGCCGATCTCCTCGATGGCCCGGCCGTCACGGCGGGTCCGGGAGTCGGCGACGACGATGCGGTAGTGAGGCGAACGGATCTTGCCCAGACGCTTCAGCTTGATCTTGACTGCCACGGAAGTGGTGTCTCCTGGTCTTGACGTGGTTGGGCACAACGAGATGCCACGTGGGGTTGCGGTACTCGGGTGCCCGATGGACGCGTCAGCCGGAGGAGAGAGGGGTCCTTTACGGCCGTCGAGTACAGCTAGCCATTGTGCCACACGCCGACGACGCGCCTTCCCCCGGACCTGCGCCGCCCCCGTCAGGCGGCCGGCCGAGGGGTCAGCTCGCCGCGGCGACCGGTTCGGGGATGCGGAACGGCTTGCCGCAGCCGCCGCACACGATAGGGGCCTGGGCGAGGACCGACGGCACCACTCTCACGTTCCGACCGCAGTCGCAGACGGCCTTCACCCGCACACCGCCGCCCGAGGAACCGTGCCGGGCGGCAGGTCCGCGGAAGGAGCGCTTGGTGTCGGACGCCGTGGCGACCGTGTGCGCCCTGAGGGCGCGCTGCAGTCTCTCGATCGTGGGACGGTACCGGCGCTTCGCCTCGGGACTGAGCACGACCAGGGAGAAACCGCTGCTGGGATGCGGCTCGTCGGCGTGGTCGAGGCCCATTTCCTCGGCGATCGCCAGGAATCTGCGGTTGTGGTAGCGGCCGGCCCGCGAGGTGTCCCGGACACCTCGCGCGGCGGCGATGCCATGGACTGCCTCATGAAGCAGTCGCTCGAAGGAGAGCTCCCCGCCGCAGGCGGACGAGGATTCTCCGATCAGGGACTCTGGCGCGGCGAGATCTGGCAGCTCAGGGTGGTGCCGCTGAATGTCGGCCCAGGCCTGTGCCAGCTCTGCGGCGAGAACAGGTGGTGTCGTGCTCACGTCGTGATAACGAGCCGAACCTCTCCCGGGTTCCATTCCGGGCCATCCCAAATATTTTGCACGTACCCGTCAGTTGGCATTGTTGCGTCCTGACGCGGGCGGGTACACCGATCTGCGGAGAAGCCTCACAGCTCCCAACAAGGTGGTACGTAGCGCGTGCTCCCGCGGCGGTCCGGGAGGGGGAATCCGGCGTGCAGACCCGCACGCCGGAGGTGCTGCCCGGATACGGGGGCACTCATGCGCCGGAAGCCGGTGATACCCCCGCCCGGGACACGACTCCCGGCGCCGGGACCGTTCAGCCGGACCCCCGAGGCGGCGCGGGCACGGGAGGGATCCGGCGATCCGGCGGAGGAGTCCCGCCCCCGGGCGTCCCCGCACACACCTCTACCGGCTCAACGGGCCCGGCGGGCGAGCGCGGCACGGCCCGGGAGCGGTTCCCCGGCGCGTACGGCGGCGGGCTCCTCCGGCTCCCCGCCGCCACCGTGTGTGACGGCCCCCGGCTCCGGACCGGCGTTCTCGACATGCTCCGCGTCACGGGTCGGGTAAGACTGTCGGGTGAGGAGCGGGAAGCAGGCGTTCAGGGCATCCGCGGCCCTGATCCCGGCGGAAGGCTCCTGTCGTGTCCGCTCCCGCGTGGCCGGGGCCGTGGGGCCGGACGGCCACGGCGGCCCCGCCGAAGACGTGTCCGCCGTCCGGCCGTGCCGTTGCGGATCCTGGTACCGGCGGGGAGAGTTCTCCGCCCGGGGCGCGAGGACGGGTGCCTTAGCCATGGCGCGCATCGTACGGCGGCGGGAGCCCGAACGGTGAATCGGCCAGTGGCCCGGGCAGCGACTTCGGCCAGGGCTCCGGCGGCGCAGCCGTCGTACGCCCGGGGCGTACGCCGGGGGCACCCAAGCAGTGCCGCACGCCCCCTGGACTCGGGGGCGGGCGGGGAGTTCTCTGGCATACGGGGAGGGCCTCGGAACGGCGCGGACGGACGCACAGGGGGGTGTACGGCACTCGGCCACTCAGCGGATTGGGGCGCACTCGATGACACCAACGCTCGTCCGGCACCGACCCCGCACCACGTCGCCGCCCCCGGTACCGGGTTCCGGGCGACAACGCGCGGAGAGAACGGAGACAGCGGAGATATCGGCGCAGGCCCGGGACTGGGCCGAGATCCAGGAACGGATGCTCGTCCCGCTGTACGAGGCCGTGTACGACCGGCTGGAGGTCGGCGCCGCCACACGGCTCCTGGGCCTCGGCTGCGGCTCCGGCCTCGCCCTGCTGATGGCGGCCGCGCGCGGAGCGCGGGTGACGGGCGCCGACACCGACCGGGAGCGACTGGCCCTGGCGCACGAGCGCACGGCACCCGACCCCCTCACCCGGACGGCCGATATCGAGCTGGTCCACGGCGACCTGGCCGGCGCGGCGGACCCCGCACATCCTCCGTACACCGTGATCACCGCGTTCCGGCCGCTCGGCGGCGAGGCCGGTGGCACCGAGGGGCTCGGCACCTCTCTGGAGGCCGCCGTGAAGCTGGCGGGCCACGGCAGCGCGGTCGTCCTCACCGGCTGGGGGCCGCCCGAGCGCTGCGCCACCTCCGGGGTCCTCCGCATCGCCGGCCGGCTCACCCCCCGCCCGCACGGCGGCTGGCGCCCCGCCCGCCGCGACGATCTGGAGGACGTCGCCACCGGGGCGGGGCTCAGACCGGACGGCTCGGGCCGGGTGGCCTGCCCCTTCGGTTACGCGGACGTGGGCAGTGCCGTACGCGGACTGCTGTCGACCGGCCTGTACGCGGCAGCGGCCGAGGGGAGCGGCCGGGCGCGGGTGGAGAAGGAGATCGCGGAGGCACTGCATCCGTACACCCGCGGCGACGGAACCGTGTGGATGCCGAACGTCTTCCGGTATCTGATCGCCCGCACCCCCTGAGCCGTACGCGGGCCCTGCCCGGCCCACCCCGACCCATACGCCATGACCCGTACCCATGACCCGTACGGCCCGCCCCGGACGCCCGATCGCCGCTGGTCCGCGCGTCCGGGGTGCGGCGGCACGGCCGCGTGCGAGGAAGGGAGGCGGAGAGCGAGCGGGGAGAGGAAGGCTCAGACGTCGTCCTTCGACAGCCGGGTGATGCCCGCCACGCGGTAGGCCGCGTCCTCCTCCAGCGTCTCGTTCTCCAGGAGCGCCTGCGCCAGGGCGTCCAGCCGGTCGCGGTTGTCCCGCAACTGGCGCTGGGCGCTCTCGTAGCACTCGTCGACGATCCGGCGCATCTCGTGGTCCACCGAGTCCAGCGTCGCGGGCGCGGCGGAGAGTCCGTACGCCACCTGGACGTCGTTCGGGATCGCCGACAGCCGCCCCACGCGCTCGCTCATGCCCCACCGGGCGACCATGCCCCGCGCCAGGCTCGTGACCTGCTCCAGATCGCTCTCCGCGCCCGTGGTGATCACCCCGAAGACGACGTGCTCGGCCGCCATGCCCCCGAGGGCGCCGATGATCCGGCCGCGCAGATAGTCCTCCGTGAACGCGTACCGGTCGGCGTCCGGGGTGGAGAGCGTGACCCCGAGGGCCCGCCCGCGCGGCACGATCGTGATCTTGCGGACCGGGTCCGCGCCGGGCTGGAGCATGCCGAGCAGGGCGTGGCCGCTCTCGTGGTATGCGGTGCGCCTGCGCTCCTCCTGCGGCATCACCAGGGGACGTTCGGTACCCAGCTGGACCTTCTCCAGCGCGGAGGACAGCTCGGACTGCGTCACCTCGGACCGCTCGCGCTTCACCGCGACGAGCGCGGCCTCGTTCACCAGATTGGCCAGTTCCGCACCGGTCATCCCCGGGGTCGAGCGGGCGATCCGCGAGAGGTCGACATCGCCGGCGAGCGGGATCTCACGGGTGTGGATCCGCAGGATCGCCTCCCGGCCCGCGCGGTCGGGCGGCGAGACCTGGACGACCCGGTCGAAGCGGCCGGGCCGGGTGAGGGCCGGGTCGAGGACGTCGGCACGGTTGGTCGCGGCGAGTACCACGACGCCCTCCGAGCCCGTGAAACCGTCCATCTCGGTGAGAATCTGATTCAACGTCTGCTCGCGCTCGTCGTGGCCGCCCATCCCGGCGCCTGCGCCGCGCACCCGGCCGATGGTGTCGATCTCGTCGATGAACACCATGGCCGGGGCCACCTTGCGGGCCTCCGCGAACAGCTCGCGCACCCGTCCGGCCCCCACCCCCACGATCATCTCGATGAACTCCGAGGCCGATGCCGAGAAGAACGGAACCCCCGCCTCCCCGGCAACCGCCCGGGCCAGCAGCGTCTTTCCCGTGCCCGGCGGGCCGGACAGCAGCACCCCGCCCGGCATCCGGGCGCCCATCTTCCGGTACGCCTCGGGGTGCTTCAGGAAGTCCACGATGTCGTCGAGCTCGCCCTGGACCTCGTCGATCCCGGCGACATCGGCGAACGTCGTGCGCTTCCCCTCCGTCACCTCGACCGGTCTGGGCGGTGCCTTGCGGCCCAGCACTCCCCCGCCGCCCATCGCCGCACCCATCCGGCGGGCGATGAACACCCACACCGCGATCAGCAGCAGCATCGGTGCGAACGCGATCAGCAGGCTGGGCAGCAGACTGGTCCCGCGGACGACCGGCTCCGCCGTCACGGTGACGTTCTGCCTGGTCAGCTCGGCCCACAGCGCGTCCTCGGCAAAGGCGGGCCGCTGGGTCCTGAACGTGGTGTAGTCGCCCTTGCCGCCGGGCACCGGAGCCTGCTTCTTGAGCTGCCCCTCGATCGCGTCGTCCTTCGCGTAGATCTTCGAGACATTGCCCGAGGTCACCTGTCTGCTGAACTCGGTGTACGGGATCGTCGGCTCCTTGCCGCCCGTACGGAACAACGACGCCACCAGGCTCGCCAGCAGATACACCGCCACGGCCATCAGAACCAGCCCCCACCAGCCCCCGGGCATCCGCCTGCGCGGCGGCGGGGGTGGTGGCGCGCCCTCGGAACGCCAGGGGTCCCCGGGGGCCCGGCGCGGCGGCACAGGGTTGCTCATATCCGGACGCTAAGGCAGAAGAACGGCGTCGGCACCCGCACGTGGTGCGGATGCCGACGCCGTCCCACGGACCGTCCCGCCGTCGCGTGAACGTCCCGCGACCACCGTCCCGGGGCGCGTCCGGCCGGCCGGTCCGCGGATTCCCGGGAGCCGCCGGCGGACGCCGGCGCCGTGCGCGCGTGCGGCCGGGTGTCAGCCCATGAACTTCTTGAACTCGTCCGGCAGCTCGAAGTCCTGCGCCTGACCGCCGGCCGGCAGCCCGAAGGCCCCGCCCTGGGCCGCCTGCTCCCGCCGGGCGGCCGCGGCCTCCTCCTCGGCCTTCCGCTTCATCGGGTTGCCGCTCTTGCGCTTGCCCTTGGCCTGCTTCTGCTGCTTCTTCTGCCGGCCGGGACCGCCGCCCATGCCCGGAATCCCCGGCATCCCGGGCATCCCACCGCCCTGCGCCATCCGCGACATCATCTTGCGCGCCTCGAAGAACCGCTCGACCAGGCTCTTGACCGCGCTGACCTCGACACCCGAACCCTTGGCGATACGGGCCCGGCGCGAGCCGTTGATGATCGTCGGCTCATGGCGCTCGGCCGGGGTCATCGACTTGATGATCGCGGCCGTACGGTCCACATCGCGCTCGTCGATGCTGTTGATCTGGTCTTTCATCTGGGCCATGCCCGGCAGCATCCCCAGCAGCTTGGAGATGGAGCCCATCTTCCTGACCTGCTCCATCTGCGCCAGGAAGTCGTCGAGCGTGAAGTCCTTGCCCTTGCTGCTCGCCAGCTTGGAGGCCATCTTGGCGGCCTCTTCCTGGCTGAAGGTCTGCTCGGCCTTCTCGATCAGCGAGAGCACATCGCCCATGCCGAGGATGCGGGACGCCATACGGTCCGGGTGGAACGCGTCGAAGTCGTCCAGCTTCTCACCGTTGGAGGCGAACATGATCTGACGGCCGGTGACATGCGCGATGGACAGCGCGGCACCGCCCCGGGCGTCACCGTCGAGCTTGGAGAGCACCACACCGTCGAAGCCGACACCGTCGCGGAACGCCTCGGCGGTGTTGACCGCGTCCTGGCCGATCATCGCGTCGACGACGAAGAGCACCTCGTCGGGCGTGACCGCGTCGCGGATGTCCGCGGCCTGCTGCATCAGCTCCTGGTCGATACCGAGGCGGCCGGCGGTGTCGACGATCACGATGTCGTGGACCTTCGACCGGGCGTACTCGATGGAGTCCTTGGCGACCTGGACCGGGTCGCCGACGCCGTTGCCCGGCTGGGGCGCGTAGACGGCGACCCCCGCGCGGTCGGCGACGACGCTCAGCTGGTTGACGGCGTTGGGGCGCTGGAGGTCACAGGCGACGAGCAGCGGGGAGTGCCCCTGGCCCTTGAGCCAGCGGCCGAGCTTTCCGGCGAGCGTGGTCTTACCGGCGCCCTGGAGACCGGCGAGCATGATCACGGTGGGGGCGGTCTTGGCGAAGCGCAGACGGCGGGTCTCGCCGCCGAGGATGGAGATCAGCTCATTGTTGACGATCTTGATGAACTGCTGCGAGGGGTTCAGGGCCTTGGAGACCTCGGCGCCCCGCGCCCGCTCCTTCACGTTCGCGATGAAGGCGCGTACGACGGGGAGGGCCACATCCGCTTCGAGGAGCGCGATACGGATTTCCCGGGCCGCGCTGTCGATGTCCGCCTCACTGAGGCGGCCCTTGCCCCTCAGGGTTTTGAAGGTGTTCGCCAAGCGGTCGGAAAGAGTATCGAACACGGCGCTCGTCGGTCCTCAGGGTCGGGGGCAGTGGGAATCGCCCTCCAGAGTATCCGGCCGGGCAAGGAGCGTGCCCTCGCCCGCGGGGAGCGGGGGCAGCGGCCTCCCTCGACGCGGGGAGGGGATGCCATCGCCGCGCGGACGGGTCCCGGGTCCGTCCCCGGCGCGGCGGGGAGCGCTCCTGCCCGCCGAGGCCGCGTCACCCCAGCGCCCGCTCCAGCGACCGCGCCAGCTTGGCGGCCCCGGCCCCGGGCAGGGGTTCGCCGTCGGGGGATGTCACATAGAAGGCGTCGACCGCGTTCGCGCCCAGCGTCGAGACGTGCGCGCTGCGCACCCGTACACCCGCGTCCTCCAGCGCGTGCCCGATCCGGTGCAGCAGCCCCGGGGCGTCCTGTGCGCGGACCTCGATCACCGTGGCGTGCCGGGAGGCGGCGGGGGCGACCGTGACCCGGGGTGGCGGGGCCGGGACGCCCCGTCGGCGCGGATACGCGGCCTCGCGCTCGGCCAGCTTCGCCACCAGGTCCAGGGAGCCGTCCAGGGCGCGTACGAGATCGGCGCGCAGCCGGGCGGCCTGGGGCAGGGAGCCGAAGGCCGCCGCGACGCGCCAGTTCAGTACGAGGACGGCGCCCGGTCCCATCCCGCCCGGCAGCTCCACCGCGCGCAGGTCGGCAGCGCGCACGGTGAGCCGGTGCAGGGCGAGGACTCCGGCGGCGGCGGGGAGGACGCCCGGCCGGTCGGGTACGGCGATCAGCAGTTCGACGCCGACGGGCTCGGGTGCCGCGTCCGGCGCGGGTTCCCCGGGCGGGGCCTCGGGGTGGGCGCGCAGGGAGAGGACCGGGCCGCCGGTGCGCAGGGCCTCGACGGCGAGGCGCTCCTGCTCGGCGCTCGGAGCGGCGGGCTCCGGTTCACCGGCGGGGTCGCCCGCGAGGACCGCGGCGACGCGGGCCACCAGGTCGGCGACGAGTGAGCCGCGCCAGGCGGACCAGGCGGCCGGGCCGGTGGCGAGGGCGTCCGCCTCGGTGAGGGCGTGCAGGAGTTCCAGCGTGCCGGCCGTGCCGACCCTGGTGGCGACGGAGTGCACGGTCGCCGGGTCGTCCAGGTCCCGCCGGGTCGCGGTGTCGATGAGCAGCAGATGGTGGCGGACGAGCGTGGCGACGACGGCCGCGTCGGCGCTGTCGAAGCCGATCCGGGCGGCCGTGTCCCGGGCGATGGTCTCGCCGGCGACGGAGTGGTCGCCGGGCCAGCCCTTGCCGATGTCGTGCAGGAGGGCGGCGACGAGCAGCAGGTCGGGGCGGCCGACCCGGCGGGTGAGCGCGGACGCCTGGACGGCCGCTTCGACGAGATGGCGGTCGACGGTCCAGGTGTGGACGGCGTTGCGCTGGGGCCGGCAGCGGACGCGTTCCCAGTCGGGCAGCAGCCTGCTGACGAGTCCTTCCGCCTCCAGGGCCTCCCAGACGGCGATCGTGGGCTCTCCGGCGCCGAGCAGGGTGACGAACTCCTCACGGGCCTCGGCGGGCCAGGGCACCGGGAGCGGCCGGGTCGCGGCGGCCAGTCTGCGTACGGCGTGCGGGGAGAGCGTGAGCCCGGCCTGGGCGGCGGCGGCAGCGGCCCGCAGGGGCAGTACGGGGTCGCGTTCGGGCCGTGCGGTGCGGGCGAGGACGGCCTCGCCGTCCTGTTCGACGACGCCTTCGGCGAGCGGCGTCCGTCCGGTTTCCTGGCGCCGCACGCCGCCGAGCACGGCGCGCAGCCGGGGGCGTACGGAACGGGCCCTGATGACGCGGTTCACCTCGCGCCAGGTGACATCGGCGGCGTACGAGATGGTCCTGGCGGCCTCGTACACCCGGCGCAGCAGGGCGTCGGCGTCGAGCAGGCCGAGGTCGGTGGCCACCTGGTCCTGTTCCTGGAGGGCGAGGCGGTCGGTGGCCCGTCCGGTGGCCAGGTGGAGGGCGTCGCGGGTGTCGAGGAGGATCCGGCGGGCTTCGGCGAGTCCTTCGCGGGGTGCGTCGGCGAGCCAGGAGGCGGCGACGGCGCTCAGCGCGGTGGCGTCGCGGAGTCCGCCGCGCGCCTCCTTGAGGTCGGGTTCGAGGAGGAAGCGCAGCTCGCCCTGGCGGTCGGCCCTCTCGCGGCAGAGTTCGTGGAGCTGGGGCAGGCGCCTCGGGGCCTGGTTGCGCCAGTCGGCGAGTACGGCGGTGCGCAGGGCCGCGACCAGTCCGAGGTCTCCGGCGACGGGGCGGGCGTCGAGCAGGCCGAGCTGCACCTTCAGATCGTCCCCGGCGGTCCTCCGGGCCTCGCCCGGGGTGCGGACGGAGTGGTCGAGCGAGAGCCCGAGGTCCCAGACCGGGTACCAGATGCGGTCGGCGAGGGCGTTGAGCGCACCGGGCGCGGCGGAGCCGTCGTGCAGGAGCAGCAGATCGAGGTCGCTGCGCGGGGAGAGTTCGCCGCGGCCGTAACCGCCGACGGCGACCAGGGCGGCCCCCCGGATGCCCGCGGAGCGGCAGGCGGTGGTGAACAGGGCGGCGAGCCACTGGTCGGTGAGAGTGGCGAGCGCGGTACGGCGCGGCGGCCCGGACCGCTCCTTCTCGTTGAGAAGGTACAGCCGGGCCGCCGCGTAGCCGCTGGGCTCCGGGCCTTCCTCTTGGGTGCTCACGTCAACGCCCGACATCCCAGTCCCTTCGTGTGTCCCCCTGCCCGCGTGTTCCGCCGGTGTCGGCGCGCCCGTCCGGATTCAGTACGTCCATCCGGATGAGACGCGTCCGTCCCTCACAGCGCGTCCGGGCCGCGTTCGCCGGTCCTCACCCGTACCGCCGTGTCGACCGGGACGCTCCAGACCTTGCCGTCGCCGATCTTGCCGGTGCGGGCCGCCTTGACGATGACCTCGACGAGCTGTTCGGCGTCGTCGTCGTCGACGAGCACCTCGATACGGATCTTGGGCACGAGGTCGACGGTGTACTCGGCTCCCCGGTAGACCTCGGTGTGGCCCCGCTGGCGGCCGTATCCGCTGGCCTCGGTGACGGTGAGGCCGTGGACCCCGAACGCCTGGAGGGCCTCCTTGATCTCGTCGAGCCGGTGGGGTTTGACGACTGCGGTGATGAGCTTCATGCGTCCACCTTCTTGTTACGGGCCACGGCCGGCGCGGCCTCGCCCGGTGCGGGCACCGCCTTGCGGGATCCGGTACCGCCGCCCGCGCCGCTGAAGTCGTACGCGGTCTCGGCGTGCTCGTCCTGGTCGATGCCGGAGATCTCGACATCCTCGTCCACGCGCATGCCGATCGTCCTGTCCAGCACGAGGGCGAGGACCGCCGAGACCACCAGGGAGTAGGCCAGGACGGCGAGGACTCCGACGGCCTGCTTGCCGAGTTGTTCGAGACCGCCGCCGTAGAAGAGGCCCTTGGCGTCGGACTGGACGCCTCCGGTGGCGAAGAGGCCGACAAGAAGTGAGCCGGCGATTCCGCCGACCAGGTGGACGCCGACGACGTCGAGGGAGTCGTCGAAGCCGAACCGGAACTTCAGGCCGACGGCCATGGCGCACAGGACTCCGGCGATCGCGCCGATCGCGAGGGCGCCGAGCGGGGAGCAGGAGCCGCCGGACGGGGTGATGGCGACCAGGCCCGCGACCGCTCCGGACGCGGCGCCGAGGGTGGTGAAGGCGCCGTGGCGGATCTTCTCGTACGCCAGCCAGGCGAGCATCGCGGCGGCGGTGGCGACCTGGGTGTTGACGAACATGACCGCGCCGACGCCGTCGTCGTTGCCGAGCCAGGATCCGGCGTTGAAGCCGAACCAGCCGAACCACAGGAGCCCGGCGCCGAGCATCACCAGGGGCAGGCTGTGGGGGCGCATCGGGTCCTTCCTGAACCCGACGCGCTTGCCGATGACGAGGATGACGCCGAGGGCCGCGGCGCCGGCGTTGATGTGCACGGCGGTGCCGCCGGCGAAGTCGATGACCCCCATCTCGAACAGCCAGCCGCCCGCGCCCCAGACCCAGTGGGCGACGGGGAAGTAGACGACGGTGGCCCACAGGGTGATGAAGAGCGCCCAGGCGGTGAACTTGACGCGGTCGGCGAGGGCGCCGCTGATCAGGGCGGGGGTGATGATCGCGAACATCAGCTGGAAGACGGCGAAGACGTAGACGGGGATGGTGTAGCCGTCCCACAGCTGGGTGAGGCCGATTCCGCTGAGACCGGCGAAGTCCGAGGACCAGCCGATGACGGAGCCGGAGTCGGTGCCGAAGGCGAGGCTGAATCCGTAGAGCACCCACAGGACGGTGACGATCCCGAGGCTGATGAAGCTCATCATCAGCATGTTGAGGGTCGACTTGACGCGGACCATGCCCCCGTAGAAGAAGGCGAGGCCGGGGGTCATCAGCATCACCAGGGCCGAGCAGATGAGCATGAAGCCGGTGTTGGCGGCGGAGAGTGTCGGGGTGTCAGCGGCAAGCGTCGAGATGCCTGAGGGCATCGGCGTCTCCTCGTCGTCGTCGGGGCGGCGGCGTGTCGTGGTCACGGCCGGGATCGCGGCGGTGCGGTCCGGGCCGGGTGACCGCGGAGTGCGCGGTCACGGCCGGGGATCGCGGCGTTCGGTCGCGGAGTACGCGGTCGGAGTACGCGGTCGCGGTCAGAGTCCGAGCGGTTCCGGTGGGCCTGTTATGCGCCATGAGGTTGGCGCAGCGCGGTTTCGGCCGATGCCGCTCGATGTTTCACGCCAGTGACGAAGAGGTCCCGTGTGTTACGTCGCCATGAACGGGCGGGTCGGGCCCGGCGGCCGGGTCCGCCCTCCGCCCGGTGCCGGGCAGGCGGGGGAACGCGGCCACGGCGGGCACCCGGACGGCCCGGCTCGGCACCGCCTCCGCGGGGCCGTCCGGGTGTGATCGCCGCGGCCGGAGCCGGTACGAGAAGGGGCGAGGCCGACGGTGTACGGGGCGCCCGGGCCGCCTGGAGCCCGTCAGACCGCTTCGGCGGCTTCGGGCAGCTGGGCGGTGAGCTTGTCGGTGAGATGGACGACCTCGGCGACGTCGCCGAAGTCGCGGGCGGCGGTGTCGACGGTCTTCCGCAGCCGGGTGTTGACCCGCTCGGAGCGGACCCGCCGGGCGATGGTGAGCGCCTCGGAGGCCAGGCCCGTCGCCTGCTCGGGCTCCTTCTTCAGCAGATGGACGGTGGCCATGCCGATGAGGTTGAGCGCATACGACCGCTGGTGCTCGTCGTCCTGGCCGAAGAGGTGGACGGCGCGCCGCATGACGGGTTCGGCGAGGGAGGCGTAGGTGGGACTGCGCCCCGCCACATAGGCGAGATCCCGGTAGGAGTGGGCGTTCTCGCCGTTGAGTTCGGCTTCGGAGAAGAAGCGGATCCAGTCGGGCTCGGGCTCGGCGTCGATGCCCGCGTCGGCGAAGGTGTCCTCGGCCATCCGGACGGCCCGCTTGCACTTGCTGGGCTGGCCCATGTTGGCGTAGGCGCGGGCCTCCATCGCATACAGCATCGCCTGGGTGCGCGCGGTGGCGCAGTCGCGGCTGCCGTACTGCGCGAGGTGGATCAGTTCCAGGGCGTCGTCGGGCCGTCCGAGGTGGATCATCTGACGGCTCATCGAGGACAGGATGTACGAGCCGAGCGGTTTGTCGCCCGCTTCCTTGGCGGCGTGCAGCGCGAGGACGAAGTACTTCTGGGCGGTGGGCTGGAGCCCTACGTCGTAGCTCATCCAGCCCGCGAGTTCGGCGAGTTCGGCGGCGACCTTGAACAGCCGGCGGGAGGTGGCCTCGGCGTGCGGCTCCTGGAGGAGGTCGGTGACCTCGTGGAGCTGGCCGACGACGGCCTTGCGCCGCAGTCCGCCGCCGCACTGGGCGTCCCACTGGCGGAACATCACGGTGGTGGACTCCAGCAGCTCCAGCTCGGGGCGCGAGAGCCGGCCCCGGCGCGGGGCGGCGGGGGCCTCGGGCCGGGCCAGCTCGGCGCCCGGCGTCGGAACGAGCCAGCGCTGCATGGGCTCGACCAGGGCGGGGCCGGCCGCCAGCGCCAGGGAGGTCCCGAGGAAGCCGCGCCGCGCCAGCATCAGGTCGCTGCGCGAGAACTCGCTGAGCAGGCTGACGGTCTGGGGACCCGCCCAGGGGAGGTCGACCCCGGACACGGAGGGCGACTGGTGCGCGGTGCGCAGTCCGAGATCCTCGATGGCGATGACGCTGCCGAACCGCTCGGAGAACAGTTCGGAGAGGATGCGCGGGATCGGTTCGCGCGGCTGTTCGCCGTCGAGCCAGCGCCGTACGCGCGAGGTGTCGGTACTGATGTGGTGCGCGCCCAGCTGGCGGGCGCGGCGGTTGACCTGACGCGCCAGCTCCCCCTTGGACCAACCGCTGCGCACGAACCACGAGCTCAGCCGCTCGTTCGGGCGCTTGCCGGTATTCGTACCGGCTCCGCTGCCGTCCACTGGTACGCCCCCATCCGTGAAGCCTGAAGCTCGAACCCTTACCAGAATGCCGTGAGTTGAGGCCGTCTGTGTGGAGGACGCGGTCACATCCTCATGAATCCGCACAGGAAAACGAGTTGCCTCCGGCATACCCAACGGTGCGCGCGACTCCAGGGTTCGCCCACCGAAAGTAATCCTACGATCACCCGCCCGCGAGGCAGAATCCAGAAACGCCACCATTCGCCACCCCTTCGAATGAACTCCCCCGCAGCCGGGCGCGATTCACTTGACACACGACGATCAGGAGACAGCGGCCCGTTACACGTACGGGCGCGTGAGCCCATTCGCGCTCCCCCTCGTGCCACAGTGCGCCGCTCGAACTTCACCGGCTGCGACGCTGTGTCACGAGGAGACTTCGGGTCGTAACCACCGGCGAAAACGACCCGTTGGAGGGGGCATGGGCTTCACGATCGGCGGCAGCCGGGGGACCCGGGACATCCGGTCCGCCCGGTCCGGCTCACGACGCCGCGGCCGCACAGCAGAGTGCACAGTGACAGTGGTGGCCGAGTACACCGGGCTCTGGGGCTGGAGCGTGGTGCCGGGGGCCCGCGCGGCCGGCGGGGCGTGCTCCTGCGGCGCCGCGGACTGCACGGCCCCGGGGGCGCATCCGCTCCCGTTCGCCTCCGAGATCCCCGCCGGGGCGACCCTGGACGAGGTGACCGCGGCCTGGTCGGAGGTGCCCGGCGCGGCACTGCTGCTCCCGGTGGGGCGTGCCTTCGACATCCTCGACGTCGCCGCTCCGGCCGGGCGCCGCGCGCTGGTGCGGCTGGAGCGGATGGGCCTGCCGCCGGGGCCGGTCTCCGCGACCCCGGACGGCCGCTGCCAGTTCTTCGTGGCCCCGGGCGCGGCCGCCGGGCTGCCGGAGCTGCTGTACCGGATGGGCTGGGACGACGCCGATCTGGACCTCCAGTGCCTCGGGCCCGGGGACCACATCACGGCCCCGCCGTCGGAGCACGCGGGCCTCGGCCCGGTCAGCTGGCTGCGCCCGCCGTCCCTGGACACGGCCGCGGCGCCGCCCGAGGCCCGGCTGCTGCTCGGAACATTGGCGTATATCTGCCATCGTTCGGCGGCCTAGGGCATTCGTCGGGCATCGTGGAACGTGACGCGGGACCTGGACCAGGGACCGCGGACAAGGAAGTGCCCGGCGCGTCACCCCCCACGTGCCGGGCACTTTCCCACAATTCCACAGCGTGTCCGATGAATCCGATTCCCTCGCACCCCCCGCGTGCTCCCGGGCGTCCCCGCCCGGTCGCCGCCTCGGTCCCCGACGGCCTCAGTCCCCGATGAGCGCGTCGACGAAGGCCCCCGGTTCGAAGGGCGCGAGGTCGTCCGCCCCCTCGCCCAGCCCGACGAGCTTGACCGGTACGCCCAGCTCCCGCTGGACCGCGACGACGATGCCGCCCTTGGCGGTGCCGTCCAGCTTGGTCAGCACGATGCCGGTGATGTCCACGACCTCCGCGAAGACCCGCGCCTGCACCAGGCCGTTCTGGCCGGTGGTGGCGTCCAGGACCAGCAGGATCTCGTCCAGCGGGCCGTGCTTCTCCACGACGCGCTTGACCTTGCCCAGCTCGTCCATCAGACCGGTCTTGGTGTGCAGCCGTCCGGCGGTGTCGATGAGGACCACATCGGCGCCCTCGGCGATGCCCTCCTTGACCGCGTCGAAGGCGATCGAGGCCGGGTCGCCGCCCTCGGGGCCGCGCACGGTGCGCGCGCCGACCCGCTCGCCCCACGTCTGGAGCTGATCGGCCGCCGCGGCGCGGAAGGTGTCCGCCGCGCCGAGGACGACCGAGCGGCCGTCCGCGACCAGGACACGGGCGAGCTTGCCGGTGGTGGTGGTCTTGCCGGTGCCGTTGACCCCGACGACGAGGACCACACCCGGGGTGTCCAGGCCGCTCTCCGTCTTGACCTCCCGGTCGAAGTCGGTGCCGACGAGCTGGAGCAGTTCCTCGCGCAGCAGGGTGCGCAGATCGTCTGGGGTCCGGGTGCCGAGGACCCTCACCCGCTCGCGCAGCCGCTCCACCAGCTCCTGGGTGGGCGCGACACCGACGTCGGCGGTCAGCAGGATCTCCTCGATCTCCTCCCAGGTGTCCTCGTCGAGGTGCTCACGGGACAGCAGGGTGAGGAGTCCCTTGCCCAGGGAGTTCTGGGAGCGGGCGAGGCGGGCGCGCAGCCGGACCAGCCGGCCCGCGGTCGGCTCCGGGATCTCGATCCCGGGGGCCTCGGGCTCGGCGACGACCGCCGTGCCGGCGGCTTCTCCGCCGGGTGGGAGGTCGACCTCCTCAATGGTGCGGCGCGGTTCCTCCCGCGGGGTCTCCGCCTCGTCGCCGACATGCGGCTCGGCGGGCGGAGCGGTGATGGTCGGGGTGCTCGACGGGGCCGAGGGCGGCAGCTGCTTCTTCTTGCGGCTGCTGATCACGAGCCCGCTGATCGCGCCGACCGCGACCAGGGCGATGACTACAGCAAGGATGACGATTTCCATAACGCACCCAGTATCGGTCACGCCCCCGCCGGGTCCGTCGGCCACGCCCTGTCCCGTGGTGAACCCTCCCCTGAGGGACGCGGACGGGCGGGCGGCACACGGCATACCGGGCCCTGCGCTCCCGGTGCGGGGGCGGAAAACACGGATGACTCCGGCGAACCGGCGGGTTAGCGTCCGTTCATGACCGCCTTGGAATACCGGACCATCCCGGAGGCGCATCTCGATCGCGCCCTGGATCTGCACTATCTCGTCTTCCTGGAGAAGGACGGCGAGGACGAGCTGCGCAAGCTGCACCGGGAGGTGCTGGAGCACTGCGACCGTATCGGCGCATACGAGGGGGACGAACTCGTCGGGCTGCTGGCCGCCCATCCGCTGAACCTGTCGATTCCCGGCGGCGAGCTGGACTGCGCCGGTGTGACCTTCGTGTCCGTGGCGCCGACCCACCGCAGGCGCGGGGTGCTCAGCGGGATGATCGCCGAGCTGTGGCGGCGGTGCGCGGCGGCCGGGCAGCCGCTGGCCGCGCTCTGGGTGTCGGAGGCGGGGATCTACGGCCGATTCGGCTTCGACCCGGCGACCCGGTCGTACACCGTGGTGATCGACGCGGACCACCCGCTGGATCTGCGGATCTCCCCCGACGAAAGGCCGCTGCGGCTCGTCCCGCCCGAGGACGCTCCCGCGGTGATCGGGGCGCTGCACGCGGCGGCGCGGGACGAGCGGCCGGGCCGGGTGGCCCGTGACGACTTCTGGTGGCGGACGCATGTCCTGCGGGAGGAGGACGAGGACGACGACAACCTCAGCGCGCCCCGGATCGTGACCATCGGCGACCCGGGCGAGCAGCCCGCGGGCTATGTCCTCTACCGGACCCTGACCGACGACGAGGGGCGGGGCACTGTCCATCTCCGGGAGCTGGAGGCGGACTCCCCCGCGGTGGCCGCCGCACTGTGGCGGTATGTGGCCTCGATCGACCTGGCCGACAAGGTACGGGCCTGGGGGCGGCCGCTGGACGATCCGCTGCTGCGGTTCTCGGGCGACCGGGACCAGGTGCGGGTGACCCAGGAGTTCCCGGCGCTGTGGCTGCGGCTGGTGGATGTGCCGGCGGCCCTGGAGAGGCGCGGCTGGTCGGCCCGGGTCGATGTGGTCCTGGAACTGACCGACGCGGGGGTGCCGGCCAACGCGGGCCGCTACCGCCTCACGGTCGGGCCCGGCGCGGACGGTCTCGCGGCCCGGGTGACGCGCACGGAGGACGCGCCCGATCTGTCGCTGGACGTACGGGAGCTGGCCGCCTGCTATCTCGGCGGCACCGATCCGGCCGAACTCGTCCGGGCGGGCCTGATCACGGAGCACACCCCGGGAGCGGCCGGCCGGCTGGGCGCGGCCTCGCGCACGGAGCTGCTGCCCCACACGACCGACGAGTTCTGACACCCAGGACCGGGTACGTCGAACGCCGGGCCGGCAGACACAGAACGCCGGGCCGGCGGCTCCGGGCGCGGAGAGGGTTCCGCGCGGGGCCGCCGGTCCGGCGTGTCCCGCCGTGCGGCATGCCGGCGCGAGAGCGGGGCACCGGGCATCGGATCGCCGCAGCGCAGCCCGGTACCCGGCCACGGACAGGGTTCGGGCGCCGGGTACGGCGGGCTCGGCAGCGGCCGGGGAACAGTGCGGCGACACGGGGCAGGGCCCGGGAACAGTGCGGCGACGAGGCACGGTCGGGCCCCTGGCGCGCGAGCCGGGGCGGACGCTCCCCCGGCGCGCGGCCTGTCCCGGGCCGTGGCGTTCCGGGCAGGGCCACCGCCGAGTGCCACCCCTGAGGCAGGGGCCACCCCTACCAATCTGACGCTACGTCAGATACGGTCACCGCTCGCCAGGTTCGCATCCTGCGAAGGGGGAGGTTCCCATGGTGTTCACCGTGGCCCGGTTCAACCTCGTCGATCCCGGCGCGACGCCGGAGAGCCACGCGGCCCGCTACCGCGCCGCGCTGGAGATGGCCGTCTACGCCGATGAGCACGGTGTCGACACCGTGCAGACCGAGGAGCACCACGGCGCCCGCAACAACTGGCTGCCATCCCCCTTCGTGTTCGCCGGGGCAGTCCTCGGCGCCACCAGCCGTATCGCCGTCACCGTGTCCGCGATCATCGGGCCGCTCTACGATCCGCTGCGGCTGGCCGAGGACATCGCCGTACTCGATCTGATCGGCCGGGGCCGTCTGGTGACCGTCGCGGGCATCGGCTACCGCCCGCAGGAGTACGAGCAGTTCGGCGTCGACTGGCACCGGCGCGGCAGGCTCCAGGACGAGCTGCTGGAGACGCTGCTCGCCGCGTGGACCGGGGAGCCGTTCCCGTACCGGGGCAGGACCGTGCGGGTGACCCCGCGCCCGTACACCCAGCCGCACCCGCTGCTGCTGGTGGGCGGCTCGTCGAGGGCGGCGGCGCGGCGGGCGGCCCGGCTCGGGCTGCCGTTCTTCCCGAGCGCGCATCTGCCGGAGCTGGAGGCGTACTACGACGAGCAGCGCGCCCTGCACGGCACCGACGGCTGGACGATGATGCCCGCCGCCGAAACCCCGCTGCTGCATGTGTCCGAGGACCCGGACCGCACCTGGGCCGCGTACGGAGAGCACTTCCTGCACGAGGCACGGACCTATGCCTCCTGGCAGTCCGCGGACATCCGTTCGGCGGTGCGGTCCAAGGCCACGACGGTCGGCGAACTGCGCGCCGAGGGCGTGTACCGGATCGTGACGCCGGACGAGTGCGCGGGGATCGCCGGCGACTCCCTCGTCCTGCATCCGCTGTGCGGCGGGATGCCGGTCGAGGAGGGCTGGCGTTCGCTCCGCCTGTTCTGCGAGAGCGTGCTGCCGCGGCTGCGTCAGGGCCCGCCCGCCTGATCAGAGGGTCGGAGGAACCAGAGGAACCAGAAGGACCCGAGGGACAACAGGAGCCAGAGGGACAACAGGGACCGCGAGGGCCGGGAGGACCCGGGCTGATCGGACCGGCCGGACTGCCGGGCGGGCTGGTCACCGGGCCGGGCCGGCGTCTCTCACCCCATTTCCTCCAGCTTCTTGCCCTTCGTCTCCTTGACGAAGATCAGCACGAACGGGATGGAGAGCACGGCGAAGCACGTGTAGATGATGTACGTCCCCGACAGATTCCAGTCCGCGAGGCTCGGAAAGCTCACGGTGATGGCCCAGTTGGCGATCCACTGGGCGGAGGCGGCGACTCCGAGCGCGGCGGCCCGGATCTTGTTGGGGAACATCTCGCCGAGCAGCACCCAGACCACCACGCCCCAGGACAGCGCGAAGAAGAGGACGAAGACATGCGCGGCGACCAGGGCCACCGTTCCCTGAGCGCTGGGCAGTTTGCCGTCCACCAGTCCCGCGGAGAACGCCCACGCCTCCAGGCCCAGGGAGATCGCCATGCCCGTCGAGCCGATGAGGGCGAGCGGTCTGCGGCCGATCCGGTCGACGAACACGATCGCGATCGCGGTGCCGATGATGTTCACGATCGACGAGGTGAAGGAGTAGAAGAAGGAGCTGGTCGGGTTGATGCCGACGGACTGCCAGAGCGTGGACGAGTAGTAGAAGACCACATTGATGCCGACGAGTTGCTGGAAGATCGAGAGCCCGATGCCGACCCAGACGATGGGAAGGAAGCCGAAGCGGCTGCCGAGGAGATCCTTGAACGTCGACTTGTGCTCGCGGTGCATCGCCTGGTAGATCTCCTCGACCCGCGCGTCGAGGTCCACATGCTCGCCCTCGACCTCGGCCAGCACCTCCCTGGCCCGCCGGGTCTTCCCCGCGGAGATCAGAAAGCGCGGGGACTCGGGGATCGCGAACGACAGCACGCCGTACAGCACCGCCGGCACGACCATGACGCCGAGCATCCACTGCCAGGCTTCCAGCCCGCCGATCTTCCCGCGCTGGTCGCCGTTCGCGATCTGGAGGATGCCGAAGTTCACCAGCTGCGAGACGGCGATACCGATGACGATCGCCGCCTGCTGGAAGGAGGCGAGCCGCCCCCGGTAGGCCGGCGGGGAGACCTCGGCGATGTACGCCGGGCCGATCACCGACGCCATGCCGATGGCGAAGCCCCCGATGATGCGCCACATCGCCAGATCCCAGAGGGCGAACGGCAGTGCCGAACCGAGCGCGCTGGCGGTGAAGAGGACGGACGCGATCCGCATACAGGCGATACGGCCGATGCGGTCGGCGATCCGGCCCGCGGTGGCGGCGCCGATGGCACAGCCGATCAGGGCGATGGCGATGACCTGGGCGAGCTCTCCGGAACCGATGCCGTAGCGGGAGCGGATGGCCTCGACGGCACCGTTGATGACCGAGCTGTCGTAGCCGAAGAGGAAGCCGCCCATCGCGGCGGACGCCGTGATGAAGATGACATGGCCGAGGTGTTCGGCATGGGCCGGAGGGTCCCCCGGTGGGGGTGGTGGCTTCGCGGTGCTGGTCACGTGTACTCCTGGGGCCGTCCGACAGCACCGCGAGGGCACGTGGCCGCCCGTACCGGCGGGGACACGGGCCGCCTCGTACCGCCGAGGCGCGAGCGAACCCCGTACCACCGCGGGCAGGGGCGAACCCTTCAAGTGCCGCACACCTTCCCCTGGCCCACCACTTGTGCTGCTGCTTCGGGGGGTGTCCGGGCGCGACCGGGTGTACGCACGGCGGCGGAGCCTGCACGGCACGCATCTCCGGCGCCCGGGCAGAGCACGGGCGGGCCGTGCGCACCGGCCTCCGGGGTGCCCCCGGCGCGCGTACCCCGTGCCCCCGTCGCGCACCCACGGTGCCCTTCTCCGTGCCCCGTGCCGCCTACGCCTCCGGGCCTCGCGATGCCTCCGCGCGGTGCCGCCGAGTGGTGTTCGCGTTCACCGACGGTCGCCGGCCGGGGCCGCCGACCGGATGCTGCGCCGGGACCGGCCCGCCCGCGGGAGTTCGGAACCCGGAGCCCGGAATCCGGAGTTCACGGCGCTGCTCCGGGTTCAGCGCAGACGCTGGCTGATCACCTTGGAGACACCGTCACCCTGCATGGAGACTCCGTACAGCGCGTCCGCGACCTCCATCGTCCGCTTCTGGTGGGTGATCACGATCAGCTGCGAGGACTCCTGGAGCTCCTGCATGATCCTGATCAGCCGCTGGAGGTTGGTGTCGTCGAGCGCCGCCTCGACCTCGTCCATGACGTAGAACGGGCTGGGCCTGGCCTTGAAGATCGACACCAGCATCGCGACCGCGGTCAGCGAGCGCTCACCGCCCGACAGCAGGGAGAGCCGCTTGACCTTCTTGCCCGGAGGACGGGCTTCCACATCCACGCCCGTGGTGAGCATGTTGTCCGGATCGGTGAGGATCAGTCTGCCCTCGCCGCCCGGGAAGAGCCGGGAGAAGACGCCCTCGAACTCGCGGGCCGTATCGCGGTACGCGTCGGTGAAGACCTGCTCGACGCGCTCGTCCACCTCCTTCACCACCTGAAGCAGATCGGCCCGTGTCTTCTTCAGGTCCTCCAGTTGCTCCGAGAGGAACTGATGGCGCTCCTCCAGCGCCGCGAACTCCTCCAGAGCCAGCGGGTTCACCTTTCCGAGCTGCTGATACGCCCGCTCGGCCGACTTCAGGCGTGTTTCCTGTTCCGCGCGGACAAAACGGCGCGGCTGATTGCGGGGGTCCGCCGGATCGTCCGGCAGCTCCTCGCCCTCGGCGGGCGGCGACGGCGGTACGGGCTGGTCGGGGCCGTACTCCGAGATCAGCCCGGCGGGCTCCACGCCCAGCTCCTCCAGTGCCCTGGTCTCCAGCTGCTCGATCCGGAGCCGCTTCTCCGCGCCGAGGACCTCGCCCCGGTGGACGGAGTCGGTGAGCTTGTCCAGTTCGCCCTTGAGGTCACGGCCCCGGTGGCGGGCGGCCGTGAGGTCCTTCTCCCGGTCGGCCTTCGCCGCCTCGGCGGTGGTGCGCTCGGCGTCGGCCCGTACCAAGGAGACCTCGACATGGGCCAGCAGCTGCCGCCCGCCGGCCGCCACGGCGGTGGCGACCTCCGCCTCGTGGCGCAGCCGGGCGCGCCGCTGCTCAGCGCGCGCCCGTGCCTCGCGCTCGGCGCGCGCCCCCCGGTCGAGCGCGTCGGCCCGCCCCGCGAGCCCCTTCACCCGCTCCTCGTGGGTACGGACCTGGAGGCGGGCCTCCATCTCGGTCTGGCGGGCGTTGGCACCGTCGGCGGCGAGCCGGTCCCGCACCTGGGTGTCGGGATCCTCCGCCCCTTCCCCGTCGGGGGTCTGCTCCTGGGCGACCAGCAGTCGCTCGGCCAGTTCCTCGGCCTCCTCGCGGGCCCGTTCCAGGGCCTCCTGCGCCCGGGCGACGGCCGCGTCGGTCCGCTCGGCCTCACCGGCGGCGGCACGGGCCTGGCCCGAGAGCCGTCCGAGCCGGCCGGACACGGCGGACTTCTCGCGGTCGGCGGCCCGCCGGCGCTCCCCCAGCTCCTCCACGAGCGCGGCGCACTCGGCGCGGCGCCCGGCCGCGTGCTGCTGGGCCCCGGCCAGTTCCCCGCACCGGACGGCCAGCTCCTCCAGTTCGGCGGCGGCCTCGTCCACGGATGCCTGTACTTCCAGCAGACTGGGCGCTCCGGCGGAGCCGCCCTGGGCGAAGTGGCCCCCGAGCACATCGCCTTCCGCGGTCACGGCGGTCAGGTGCGGGCGCGCGCGGATCAGCTCCTCCGCGTCGTCCAGCGTGCCGACGACGACCATGTCCCGCAGCAGCCTCCGTACGGCGGCCATCAGTTCCGCGGGGCCGCGCACCAGTCCGGCGGCGTGGATGTACCCGTGCCCGAAACGGTTCTGCACCCCACCGTGAGCGCCGTCCGCCACCAGCCCCGGGGCCGGGTGCCCGTGGGTCACGGCCCCGTGCGCCGGGTGCCCGTCAGGTGCGGCCCCCGCTCCCGAGGGCTCCCGGACGCCGGTGTGCTCCCGTACGCCGGCGGCCTCGGGCCCGCCGGTGGGCTCCCGGACGCCGGGCGGCTCCGGCGTGCCGGCCAGGAGTATCGAGGCACGGCCCGCGTCGGACTTGCGGAGCAGGCGGAGTGCCTCGGCGGCCGTGGCGGGGTCGGACACGGCGACCGCGTCGGCGGCGGCGCCGAGAGCCGCGGCGACCGGGATCTCCTGGCCGGGGGCCACCGTGAGCAGTTCGGACGCCGGTCCGAGGAACCCCCCGAGCCGGTCCTTCGCGGCGAGCAGCGCACCCGTACCGTCCTTGCGGCGCAGCCCGAGGGCGAGTGCCTCGCGGCGGGCGGTGACGGCGGCGCGCTCACGCTCTGCGGCGGTGAGGGCCTCGCGGGCCTCGCCGAGCGCGGCGTCCGCCTCGGCCAGCTCCCGCTTGGCGGCATCGTGGCGCTCGCCCAGTTCGGTGTCCCCGGCGTCGAGGCCGTCGACCTCGGCCCGGAGCTGCTCGTACTCCTCCCGCGCGGCGACGGCCCGCTCCCGGGCCTCGTCGCGTGCCGCGGCCAGCCGGTCGATCTCGGCCTGGGCCGAAGCGGCCCGGCCACGGGCGGCGTTGACCTGTCCGCCGAGGCGGGCGAGCCCTTCACGGCGGTCGGCGATGGCGCGGGCGACGTCCTTGAGGCGGCGTTCCTCGACGGCCAGCTCGCGCTCCAGCTCGGCGCGGTGGGCGACGGTGTCCTCCAGGGCGCGCTCGGCGGCCTCCAGCGCGGCCTCCAGCTCCGCCTCCTGCTCCCGGATCCTCGCGGCCTCGCGCTCCATGTCCTCCGGTTCACGGCCCCGCCGCTCGTCCGGGGGCTGTGCGGTGGCGCTCTTCACCCGGGCGTCGGCGAGGGAGACGGTGCCGCGTACCCGCTCGGCGAGCCGGGAGAGTTCGTGCCAGCTCTGCTGGGCCCGCTGGAGCCTCGGCGTGAGCCGGCGTACCTCGTCCTCCAGGTCCGCCTCGCGGGTGAGCGCCGCCTTCAGTTCCGCCTCGGCGGACTCCTTGCGCTCCTTCAGCGCGGCCTCGTCGGCGATCTCGGTGTTCAGCGCCTGTCGCAGGCGTACGAGATCGTCGGCGAGCAGCCGCAGCCGGGAGTCGCGCAGATCGGCCTGGATGACCGCGGCCCGGCGGGCGACGGCGGCCTGGCGTCCGAGCGGTTTGAGCTGGCGCCGGAGTTCATCGGTCAGGTCCTGGACCCGGGAGAGATTGGCCTGCATGGCGTCCAGCTTCCGCAGCGCCTTCTCCTTGCGCTTGCGGTGCTTGAGGACGCCCGCCGCCTCCTCGATGAAGGCCCGCCGGCCCAGGGGATCGGCGTGGAGCACGGAGTCCAGCCGGCCCTGTCCCACGATGACGTGCATCTCGCGGCCGATGCCGGAGTCGGACAGCAGCTCCTGGATGTCGAGGAGCCGGCAGGTGTCACCGTTGATCTGGTACTCGCTGCCGCCGTTGCGGAACATGATCCGCGTGATGGTGACCTCGGCGTAGTCGATGGGGAGCGCGCCGTCGGAGTTGTCGATGGTGAGGGAGACCTCGGCGCGGCCGAGCGGTGGCCGCCCGGTCGTCCCGGCGAAGATGACGTCCTCCATCTTGCCGCCGCGCAGCGACTTGGCTCCCTGCTCGCCCATGACCCAGGAGAGCGCGTCCACGACATTGGACTTGCCGGAGCCGTTCGGGCCCACGACACAGGTGATGCCCGGCTCGAACCGCAGCGTCGTCGCGGAGGCGAAGGATTTGAACCCACGCAGGGTCATGGCCTTGAGGTGCACGCAGCCGGACTCTACCTTTCGCGTCGCTCGGACAGCCCGGAACACCCGGAGGAGACCGGTGGTTCACTTGCGGTTTCACCGTTGAAGGTGCAGGGCACACAGACGGTAGGCAAAGGACTGTACGGACCCGGGCCCGCCCGGGAAAGAAAGCCCGGGAAAGAAAGAAGGGACGCCGAGGCGTCCCTTGCATATCTTTGCGCGATGGATCTCCAGCGGATCTCCGGCTCAGGTGAGCGCGGGCTCCGCCTGGGGTACGTCGATGTCGATGCCGTCAAGCAGCGACTCTCCAGGGTGCTGAGCGACGGCAGCGTTCAGCGCGTCATTCTCGGACTGAATCCGTACAAGCTCGGATTCGAGATCCTGGACGCGCTGCTGAAGCCGTCGCATCTCGGCGAGGAGTCGCGGGTCGGAACCGCCGACGTAACCGAGAAGCGCCTTTGCCATGATGGATGGTCCTCCACACTGAGTGACCGACCGATGCGGTGTGGGTCGTGAGGGATTCGCACCCGCGGTGCTCGACAGTGCCTGATACTGCTGATGTTTCTGCGGTTCTTACTGCCAAACAGCTAAGGTGCGCGGGGCTTCCAGAGTCTCACCAAAAAGTTTGACGGTCAACACGATCACACCCCGCTCAAGGGGGCGAGCCGGGGGGCACACTGCCGCGAACCCTGCGGCAGGGCCTTCGCTCCGGGGCCCGTGGGGCGTGGAGATCGTCCTTGTTCGCGCAGCCTCGCACGCGTCGCCGTTCTTGGCAACCACCAGGTCGTTTCTCTTCCGGACGGCCCCCCGGGGCCCTCCCCGGAGTCCGTCCGCGAGGCCCCGCGAGGGGGTCCCCGTCAACGGATCACGAAGCCGTCGTAACCCCCGCGGGGGGTGTCCCAGATCTCAGTGACTCCGTCCACACGCCCGGGTGTGTCGTCGGAGCGAAGCCA
Source organism: Streptomyces sp. NPDC004609 (assembly GCF_042873655.1). Taxonomy (NCBI): domain Bacteria; kingdom Bacillati; phylum Actinomycetota; class Actinomycetes; order Kitasatosporales; family Streptomycetaceae; genus Streptomyces; species Streptomyces sp. NPDC004609. The sequence goes on from NZ_JBIALS010000009.1 coordinate 85,962, forward strand.
CTCCAGCAAACGGTGGCAATTCTCACGCGGGCCCTCGGCGACGACCTGCACCCTGCCGTCGTCGAGATTGCTGGCGAATCCCGTGAGCTCACCGATCTCCAGTGCGTTTGCCCTGGTAAACCAGCGGAAACCCACTCCCTGTACTCGACCCCTTACCCAGGCGGTGAGACGTGCGGCATCGTTCATGGCTGCACGCTAGTCGCCGGATTGCCCGTGAAGCGCTTCCCCCACTCACGCCATGGCGTACAGTCCGGACGCAATGGCCGTCACCCGTTCGGCGTAGCGGGATGGCAATAGGCCGGTTCGTCCGGCCGGGCCAGGGAAAGGTACAGCCCGTCGAGGACGAGAAAGGCACAGCAATGGGACGCCATCGACGCACCGTTAAGCGTGCGGGCCGACCCGTACGCACTGGGTTGCTCGGCGCCTCCGCGGCCATGGCGGTGGGCGCCGTTGCCGTTGCGTCCGGCCTGCTGCCGGGCGGCGACACCTTCACCGTGGGCGGCGAGAGCTCCCCCAGCGGCCCTCTGTACACGGACGGCCCCGCAAAGCTCCAGACCCAGGGCGAGGCGGGCGCCGAGTCGGCGACCGGCGCCTCACCCGCGACACCCACCGCACCGCACTCGCCGTCGACCTCCCCGTCCCCGAGGACGGCCAAGCCGTCGACGAAGCCCCCGGCCGAGACGAAGACTCCGGAGAAGACGGCTTCGAGGACACCGGAGAAGGTGGAGAAGCCGTCGGGCGCGCCGCGCTCCACGGCACCCTCCTCCGCGCCCCCCGTGCAGCGGAACGCCCTCTCCCCCTCCTCCTCCGAGCAGAGGATGGAGGCCGAGGTGCTGGCGCTGGTGAACGAGGAGCGCGCCAAGGCCGGGTGCAGCCCGGTCCGGTACGACGCCGCTCTGGCCCGGCTGGCGGGCGACTTCAGCGCCGACATGGCCGACCGGGGCTTTTTCGACCACACCGACCCCGACGGAAGGACCCCCTGGGACCGCGCCAAGCGGGCGGGCGTGAAGAACCTGGGCGGCGAGAACATCGCCCGGGGCCAGGCGGACGCGGCGGCGGTGATGAACTCCTGGATGAACAGCGAGGGTCACCGCGCGAACATCCTCAACTGCGACTACAAGACGCTCGGCGTCGGCGTCCATCTGGGCAGCGGCGGCCCGTGGTGGACCCAGAACTTCGGCTTCTGAGAATCCCCCAGGTCAGAGCCCTGATCTAAGTCAGGGGCAGTGCCTTTGCCGTCTCACCGCTCGCCGTCAGGCCGCCCAAGACGCGGCCCCCACGACGCGGTCGACAGCGGCCCGCCTCGGCCCTGGCGCGTGCCCGAGCGCGCATGACCGGTGAGCGCCCCGGCCCTCCGGTATCCGGGCGCGTACGTGTTCAGGGGCGCGGTGGACGCTGGCAGCGCGGGCAGAAGTAGCTGGAGCGATTCATCCAGGGACGCCGGCGGATGAGTGTGCCGCACCGGGCGCAGGGCCGGTCCTCCTGGCCGTAGGCGTCCAGTGAGCGGTCGAAGTATCCCGATTCGCCGTTCACGTTCACATACAGGCTGTCGAAGCTGGTGCCGCCGGCGACGAGGGCCGCGTTCATGACGTCCCGTACATGGCCGAGCAGCTCGGCCGCCCGGGGGCGGGTGATGCCTGCCGTGGGGCGCTCGTAGTGGAGCTTCGCACGCCAGAGGGCCTCGTCGGCGTAGATGTTGCCGACCCCGCTGATCAGGGACTGGTCCAGCAGCGCCCGCTTGACCGTCGTACGCCGCAGCCGCAGCGCGGTGTGGAAGGCGTCGTCGTCGAAGGCCGGGTCGAGCGGATCCCGGGCGATATGGGCGATGGCGTCGGGCAGCCCGTCGGGGGTGTTGTCGTGCAGCGACAGTCCTCCGAAGGTGCGCTGGTCCACGAAGCGCAGCTCGGTGCCGAGGGTGTCGTCGAAGCGCACCCGGACGCGCAGATGCTTCTCGTCCCCCGCGTCCTCGGGCTGGACGAGCAGTTGCCCGCTCATGCCCAGATGGCCGAGGACCGAACTGTCCGTGGAGCCGAGCGGCAGCCACAGATACTTGCCCCTGCGGTGCGCGTCCCCGACCCGGTTTCCGAGGAGTCTGGCCGCGAAGTCCTCCGCTCCGGCGATATGACGGCGGACGGCTCGCGGGTGCAGCACCTGCACCTCGGTGATCGTGCGCCCGCTGACCCAGCGCTGGAGTCCACGGCGTACGACCTCGACCTCGGGCAGCTCGGGCACGGGGCTCCTTCGGGTGACGCTCACGGTGGTGTCGGCAGCGTACCTCTCCCCGACGGCCGGAAAACGCCGAGGTCCCGCGCTCCCCGTGGGGAGCGCGGGACCTCGGGCGAACAGGCGCGGAAGGGCGGATTCAGGCCGTGGCCCGGTCGGCCCTGCCGGCGGAGCCGACCCCGGAGGAGTCGGCCTCGGTGGAGCCCGGTGCGGTGGAATCCGGTGCGGTGGAATCCGCCGGGGGCGACTCCGGCGCGGAAGCACCCGCCCCGGCCGGACGCACCGGCTCGGTGTCCGCCTCCGGGGAAGCCGCCCCGGTGGCGGCCTCCGGCAGGCCCGGCTTTCCGGGAACCGGCCCCGTGGAGCCGTCCGTCCCGGGCTGCCCCGAGGGCTCGGCGGTCCCCGGTGCCCCGGAGCTGTCCGCGGCACCGTCGGTCCCGGCCCCTTCGGGCCGCGCCGCTTCCTCCGCGGCACCGGCCGCCTGCGACTCCGCCGCCTTCTCGGCAGCGGCGCGCGCGTCGGCGGCGGCACGGATCTCCCGCCACGCGGTCTCCGCCGCCTGCTGTTCCGCTTCCTTCTTGCTGCGGCCGGTGCCGGTGCCGTACGAGACACCACCGACGCGGGCGGCAGCAGTGAAGGTCTTCTCGTGGTCGGGCCCCGTCTCGGTGACGAGGTACTCCGGCACTCCGAGCCCCTCGGCCGCGGTCAGCTCCTGGAGGCTGGTCTTCCAGTCCAGGCCCGCACCGAGGTTCGACGACTTCTCGATCAGCGGGTCGAAGAGCCGGTGGACCAGCTCGGACGCCGCGTCGAGACCCTGGTCGAGATAGACCGCGCCGATCACCGCTTCGAGGGTGTCGGCGAGGATGGACGCCTTGTCCCGGCCGCCCGTGCCCTCTTCGCCCCGGCCGAGCCGGATGAAGAGGCCGAGTTCCAGCCCGCGGCCGACCTCCGCCAGCGCACGCGAATTGACCACCGCGGCCCGCAGTTTGGCCAGCTGGCCCTCCGGCAGGTCGGGGTGGGTCCGATAGAGCGTGTCGGTGACCACCAGACCGAGGACGGAGTCACCGAGGAACTCCAGTCGCTCGTTGGTGGGCAGACCGCCGTTCTCGTACGCGTACGAACGGTGGGTCAGCGCACGCACCAGAAGGGCGGACTCGACGTGATAGCCGAGCCGCCCTTCCAGAAGCGTGTGGGACGAGGCTGCGTTGTTCGTGTCTGCCTGCTTCTTGCCGGCATGGGACAGCTCAGACATCGGGCCTCTCACCAGCCGCTCAGACCTCGAGGACCTGGCGCTTGTTGTAGGTGCCACAGCTGGGGCACGCGATGTGCTGCAGCTTCGGCTCCTGGCAACGCTCACACGAAACCAGGGTGGGGACCGCAGCCTTCCACTGCGACCGGCGGTGGCGCGTGTTGCTGCGCGACATCTTCCGCTTCGGAACAGCCACGGCTACTTCTCCTGCTTCTCGTCGACGCCCGCATCGGCGCCGCCCATGTTGTCCTTCTCGCCGTCCTTGATGGTTTCGGCGAGTCCTTGCAGTGCCGCCCAACGGATGTCGACGGCGTCGTGATGGTGCCCCGGGTCGTCGTCGAGCCGGATTCCGCACTCAGCGCAGAGACCGGCACAGTCCTCCCGGCACACCGGCTGCATCGGCAGTGCGAGCACCACCGCGTCACGCAGCACGGGTTCGAGGTCGAACAGGCCGTCCTCGAGACTGAGGATGTCCTCGCCCTCGGCGTCGTCGCCGGGCTCCGCGGCACGGCCGCGGCCCCGGTCATCGGCGTCGGGGTACGTGAACATCTCCTGGAAGTCCGCGGCGACATCAAGGCGCAGCGGCTCCAGACACCTTACGCACTCCCCCTCGGCCGACGCACGGGCGGTGCCTGTGACGAGCACCCCTTCCATGACCGACTCCAGGCGGAGGTCGAGCTCCACGGTCGTGCCTTCCGGCACGCCGACGACCCCCGCCACGCCGAGCTCCTTCGGCGCGGGCACCGAGCGGGACAGCCGCTGGAGCGCGCCGGGACGCCGGCCCAGCTCGTGCGTGTCGAACACGAGGGGGTTGCGGTGGTCGAGGCGGGCGTTCAGGGCTCTTCCTGCTTTCGGATCGTGCCGACGCATCGCGGTGACGTGCCGGGGAGGGGCTGCCGCCCTTGCGACGGGGAAACGCGCAGCCGAGATCGCGAAGCTGTGCGCGACCGAAGAACCAGGGTACTGGACCGGGCGCTATAGGCCCAATCCGGCCCGGGCGGCGGCCGTCCCAGTGCCCCTGTTCATGCCGTCTCAGTGCCCCTGTTCATAGCGCCGCAGCTGCTCCATGTCGATCATGCTGGTGTCGAAGAGGCTGGTCTCGTCGAGGGCGGCGGCCGCCGGCTGGGGCTGCGGCGGGGCCTGTGGGGGCTGCGGGAGCTGCTGGTGCGGGGAGGGTACGTGCTGGGGCTCGTGCGCCCCGTGGTGGGACTGCTGCTCGGGGAGCTGCTGATAGGCGTACGGGTCCTGCGGGGCGTACTGCTGCTGCTCGTAACCCTGCTGGTCCGGCTGCCCTTCCTGGCCCGGCTGCCCCTGCTGGTCGTGCTGGTCGTAGCTCTGCTGACCTGGCTGGTCGTAGCCCTGCTGTCCCGGCTGCTGGTACCCCGCGTACGGGTCCTGCTGGTATCCGGCGTACGCCTGCTGGTAGGCGTACGGGTCCTGCTGCGCAGGGATCTGGGGCTGCGGCTCGTAGTGCGGCTGCTGGGGGACCTGGGCCCCCGGCACGGGCTCCCGGGCGGTCCGGGGGGCGGGCTCGGTCAGCTCCGCCAGGCCGGCGAGATAGTCCGCGTCGCTGGTCGTGTGCAGGCCGGAGGCCGCCGCGTCCTGGGCGGCCATGTGCTCGCCGAGCGCGTCACCGGCGGTGCGGCCGTGCAGCTTCTGCCGGCCGCGCCCGACGGCTTCCAGGGTCTTGCTCAGCACCGCCTCGAAGGCGCCGAGCTTGGCGTCCACGTACTCGTCGGCGCGACCGATGAGGGTGCGCGGGTCCGAGCTGTGCTCGGGGGCGTCCTGGTCGGGGTACCCCTGGGCGTCGAGGCCGGGGCCGCGGCCGAGGAGCTTCTCCCGGCCGCGGTCGACGGAGCCGATGGTCTTGGTGAGGACGACCTCGAAGTTGGCGAGCTTGGAGTCGACGTAGTCGTCGGCCTCGGCGCGGATCTCCTCGGCCTCCCGGCGCGCGTCGGCGAGGATGCGGTCGGCCTCGTCCTGGGACTGCCGGGCGACCTGGGTGTCCGCGATCAGGGAGCCGCGCTCGGCGTGGGCGCTCTCGATGATCCGCCCGGCCTCCTGGCGGGCCTGGGCGACCATCTGCTCCCGGCCGCCGAGCAGCTCCTGGGCCTGGGCCAGCGAACCGGGCAGCGCCGCGCGCACCTCTTCGAGCATCGCGAGCAGTTCGGCGCGGTTGACCACGCAGGACGCCGACATGGGCATGGACCGGGCGCTGCCGATCGCCTCGACGATCTCATCGAGCTTCTTCTGCACGTCCACCGTGGTTCGCCACTCTCTGCGCTGAAAGGTCTGTGCCGGACGACTGTACGGCCAGTCAGCGCCTTCCGGCACCGGTTGACGTTCCGTCAGCGCGATCGGCGGCGGCCCTTCGGCGTCACTGCTCGGCGAGCCGGCGTACCAGGGCCTCGTGCACGGCCGGGGGCAGCAGATGGGAGACGTCACCGCCCCAGGCGGCGACCTCCTTGACCAGGCTGGAGGAGAGGAAGCTGTAGGTGGGGTTCGTCGGGACGAAGAGGGTCTCGACCCCGGAGAGGCCGTTGTTCATCTGGGCCATCTGGAGCTCGTAGTCGAAGTCGCTGACGGCCCGCAGTCCCTTGACGATGGCGGGGATGTCCCGCGTTTTGCAGAAGTCGACGAGCAGACCGTGGTGGGACTCCACCAAAACGTTTCCGTAGTCACTGGTCACATCGCGGATCATCTCCATCCGCTCCTCCACCGTGAACAGGCCCTTCTTGGACTTGTTGATCATCACCGCGACATGTACGACGTCGTACAGCTTGGAGGCGCGGGCGATGATGTCGAGGTGTCCGTTGGTGATGGGGTCGAACGACCCCGGACAGACTGCGCGGCGCACTGGAAGTCCCTCGCTCTCCGGCCCGGTCATGGGGCGTCTTCGCACTGAGATGCCTGGTCGCAGCCGGAGGCGGCGCGGCCGTGCCACAGCGTTCCCTCGCCGTAGCGACGGGACCGCAGTGGCCTGAAACCCGGTGGCCAGTCGAAGGTGCCGCCTCTGGTGCTGCGCTCCACGGTGGCGAGCGCATCGGCCGCTAGCCAGCCCTGAGTGCGGAGTGTGAGCAGAATCTCCCGAAGATCGACGTCTGTGACGGAGTACGGCGGATCCAGAAAAACCACATCGAAAGGGTCGGCGGGGGGCGGGCCCGCGATGATCTGCTCCGCCTTGCCGGTACGGACCTCGGCGCCGGGCAGCCCCAGCGCCCGCACGTTCTCCCGGACGGTCCTGGCGGCGCGGGAGTCGGCCTCGACCAGCAGGGCGTGGGCGGCCCCGCGGGACAGCGCCTCCAGGCCCACCGCGCCGGAGCCCGCGTAGAGATCGGCGACCCTGGTGCCTTCGAGGGTGCCGAGCAGGGACTCCCAGCTGGAGAAGAGCCCCTCGCGCGCCCGGTCGGACGTGGGGCGGGTGCCGGTGCCGGGCGGTACGGCGAGACGGCGGCCACCGGCCGTACCGGCGATCACGCGGGTCATCTCAGTCCTTACGACGCTGTTCCTCGATGTCTTCGCGATCAGTCTCTCAGCCCTTGTCGAGATACCGCTCGCGCTCCTTGTCCAGCAGGGCGTCCAGCGCGGTGCGCAGCCCGGGAAGCCCCTCCAGCCCGGGGTCGCCGCCCACGACGGCCGCGGCCTCCTCGCGGGCCGCCACGATGACCTCCTCGTCGTCGATGACGGAGAGCATCCGCAGCGACGAGCGGACCCCGGACTGGGCCTGGCCGAGCACATCGCCCTCACGGCGCTGTTCGAGGTCGATACGGGACAGCTCGAAGCCGTCGAGCGTGGCGGCGACCGCGCCGAGCCGGGCGCGGGCGGGCGTCGCCTGCGGCATCTCGGTGACCAGCAGGCACAGCCCGGGGGCGGATCCGCGGCCGACCCGGCCGCGCAGCTGGTGCAGCTGGGAGACGCCGAACCGGTCGGCGTCCATGATCACCATGGCGGTGGCGTTCGGGACGTTGACCCCGACCTCGATGACGGTGGTGGCCACCAGGACGTCCACCTCGCCCGCGGCGAAGCGGCGCATGGTGTCGTCCTTGTCGTCGGGCGGCATCCGGCCGTGCAGTACCGCGAGGCGGAGACCGGCGAGCGGGCCGCGCCCCAGCTCCTCGGCGATGTCGAGCACGGCGAGCGGGGGCCGCTTCTCGGCCTCGTCCTCGGCGGACTTCTTCTTGGCACGGTCCTCCTCGTCGCCGATGCGGGGGCACACCACGTACGCCTGATGGCCCTTGCCGACCTCCTCGCGCACCCGCTCCCAGGCGCGGGCCAGGAAGTGCGGCTTGTCCTGGGCGGGGACGACATGGCTGGCGATCGGGGAGCGGCCGGCGGGGAGCTGGTCGAGGACGGAGGTCTCCAGATCGCCGAACACGGTCATCGCCACGGTGCGCGGGATGGGGGTGGCGGTCATGACCAGCAGATGGGGTGTCCGGCGCTCGCCCCGGGAGTCCCCCTTGGCCCGCAGGGCGTCGCGCTGTTCGACACCGAAGCGGTGCTGTTCGTCGACGACGACCAGGCCCAGGTCGTGGAACTGGACCTTGTCCTCGATCAGCGCGTGCGTGCCGATGACGATTCCGGCCTCGCCGGTCACCAGGTCCAGCAGGGCCTGCCGGCGGGCGGCGGCGCCCATCGAGCCCGTCAGCAGCACCACCTTCGTGGCGCGCTCGGCCGCGCCGAGCATGCCGCCCTCGGCCAGCTCGCCCATCATCTCCACGACGGAACGGTGGTGCTGCTGGGCGAGGACCTCGGTGGGCGCGAGCATCGCCGCTTGGCCGCCCGCGTCCACGACGGTGAGCATCGCGCGCAGCGCGACCATCGTCTTGCCGGAGCCGACCTCGCCCTGGAGCAGCCGGTGCATCGGGTGCTCGGTCGCCAGATCGCCGAAGATCTCCCGGGTGACCCTGTCCTGGCCCTCGGTGAGGGTGAACGGCAGCTTCGCGTCGAACGCGTCGAGCAGACCGCCCGGAACCGGCCTGCGGCCCACGGCGGGCAGCTGGGTGTCCGCGAAGCGACGGCGGGCCAGGGCGACTTGGAGGACGAACGCCTCGTCCCACTTCAGGCGCGCTCGGGCGTCCTCGATGTCCGCCTTGGTGTGGGGCCGGTGGACCTTGAGCAGCGCCTCGGGCAGGGAGACGAATCCCCTGCCCTCCCGCAGGGACGGCGGCAGCGGGTCGACGGCGTCCCGGGCGCGCGGCAGCACCGCGTCGACGGCCTTGGCGATCTTCCAGGACTCCATGCCCTTGCACGCCGGATAGATCGGGATGAGCGCGCCCGCCCAGGACTCGACGGCGCTCCCGGCGGAGTCCGGATCCCCGGTCTCGTCCGCGCCCAGCTTGGCGTACGTGGGGTGGGCGAGCTGGAGCCTGCGGTTGAACACCGAGACCTTGCCCGCGAACATCGCGCGGCTGCCGGGCAGCAGCTCCTGGTGCGGCTTGTGGACCCCCCGTCCGAAGAACACGAGCTGGAGACGGCCGCTGCCGTCCGTGATCGTGATCTCCAGCCGTTTGCCGCGACCGCCGTTGAAGGTGTGCACACGGGCGTCGGCGACCTGCGCGACGACGGTCACGTCCTCGTCGAGGGGCAGCTCGGACAGCCGGGTGAGCTGGCCGCGCTCCTCGTACCGGCGCGGGTAGTGGTGCAGCAGATCGCCGACGGTGTGCAGGTCGAGCTGCTCGCCGAGCACCTTGGCGGTGGCGGGGCCGAGGGTCTTCTTCAGCGGTTCATCGAGCTGGGGCACGGTCCCATTGCACACCACGGGTGTGACATGTGGGGTCAGCTGTGGACGGCGCCCCGGAAGTCGCCCGCCATGCGGCACTCCGCCCCGCTCCCCGCTCCCCCACCCCCGAACGCCGTACGGGCCGAAACCGCGCGGAGGGGCTCGGGGCGGTTCTGTGGTTCGTTCTCCCCCGGACTCCGTCCGGCTCTGTTCTGCCCTGTCCGGCTCAATCCGGGGGCCTTCAGTGTGTGTCGACGGTCGATCGTGCCCGACCGCTCGTTCCTCGCGGCCTCCGCGCGTTCTCCCTTTCGACACCCACGGCCCCCTTCGGGTGGGCGCTACTCGACGCCGATCAGGAGAGGGGTCGCGCTGTGGCCCGAGTGGTAGAGGGTCGTGTCGACGGCCAGGTAGGTGTCGCGGACGTGGCGTTCGAGGTGGGCGGCGACCGAGGGGCCGTCGGGGGTGTCGGCGGACAGGATCAGGGTGACGAGTTCGCCGCCGGCGGCGAGCATGCGGTCGAGCACGGCGGTGGCGGTGGCCGTCAGGTCGGTGCCGATGACGGCGACGTCGCCGTCGATCAGGCCGAGGATGTCGCCGGCCTGGCAGACGCCGGCCGAGGTCCAGGACCGGTGCTCGGCGACGGCGAGTTCGGCGTAGCGGGTCGCGCCCGCGGCGGCGGTCATCGCGACGACGTCCTCGTCGAAGCGGCGGGCGGGCTCGTGGACGGCGAGGGCGGCGATGCCCTGGACGGTGGCGCGGGTGGGGATGAGCGCGACACGGACACCCTCGGTACGGGCCTGCTCCGCCGCCGCGGCCGCCGGGTGGCGCAGTTCGGCGGAGTTCGGCAGGAGGACGACCTCACGGGCGTGGGCGCGGCGGATGGCGTCGACGAGTTCACCGCTGGCGGGCGGTTCGCCGGGGCGGGCGAGCACGGTCGTGGCGCCCGCCTCGGCGCACAGGGCCGCGATGCCCTCGCCGGGGACGACCACGACGACCGCCCGCTGCACCTGCTCCCGTACGGGCACGGCCGCGCCGCCGAAGTGCGTGATACGGATCCGGTGCGGGCGCCCCGCCTCGACGCCCGCCTCCACCGCGGCGCCCGCGTCGTCGACATGGACGTGGACGTTCCACAGGCCGTCGCCCCCGACGACGACGAGGGAGTCGCCGAGTGCGTCCAGCCGGGCCCGCAGCCGGGCCACGGCGGCGTCCTCCGCCTCCAGGAGGTAGATCACCTCGAAGGCCGGACCGCCGTCCGCGCAGGGTTCCGCGGCACTCGGTACGGGGAGCGCGACCCGGGCCGGGGGCGGCGGCGGCGCCTCGCCCGTGACGGCCTCCACCAGTGCCCCCAGCACCGCGAGCAGCCCCCGCCCGCCCGCGTCCACCACGCCTGCGCGGCCGAGGACGGCGAGTTGCCCGGGGGTCGCGTCGAGAGCGGTCCTGGCCCCCTCGTACGCGGCCCTCGCGGCATCGTCGGGCGTCGCCTCGGCCGCGTCCGCCGCCGCCGAGGCGACGGTGAGGATGGTGCCCTCGACGGGGTGGGCGACGGCCTCACGGGCGAGTTCGGCGGCCCGCCGCAGGGCGCCCGCGAGATGGTCGCCGTCCCCCACGCGCTCGGCCATGCCCCGCAGGAGCTGCGCCAGGATGGTGCCGGAGTTCCCGCGCGCGCCGAGGAGCGCCCCGTGGGCCATGGAGCGCACCACGACGGACACCTCGGGCACCCCGCCCCCGGCCCCGCCGGACCCGTCGGGCATATCGGGCTCGTGTGCGGCGAAGACCGCCTCCACGGCCGTCGCGGCGGACTCGACCGTCAGATACAGATTGGTGCCGGTGTCCCCGTCCGCCACGGGATAGACGTTGATCGCGTCGATCTCCTCGCGCTCCCTCCCGAGCGCCTCCAGCGCCCGGGAGCACCAGGTGCGTACCGCTGCGGCGTCGAGATTCTGCGGCACCTGGTGATCCTCCTCGGACAGCCGGGCATGGCCGTGGTCGACGGCCGTGGGCGGGGGGTCGCACCGCAGGGTAGACCCCGCCCGGCGGCCGGGAGCGGACAGGGGGCGGGAGCGGCCATGGTAGTTTCGTTGTACGGACGCAGTCGTTGTATGCTGCTCCGGTTGCCTGATGAGAGTCAGGCCATTCCCCCGGCAAAGCCACTGATCAGTTACTGATTTCCGGCACGCCGGATTTCACTGTAAGTGCATCTGAAGTCTTTGGAGTGACCCGTGGCTGCCAACTGCGACGTCTGCGGCAAGGGGCCGGGCTTCGGCAACAACATTTCGCACTCGCACCGCCGTACGTCCCGTCGCTGGAACCCGAACATCCAGCGCGTGCGTGCAGTGGTCGGTCGGACGCCGAAGCGGCTCAACGTCTGCACCTCGTGCATCAAGGCCGGCAAGGTCTCGCGCTAATCCACGACCCACGTCGTAGCGCAGCCTCTGCGGTTGCCTTGAAAGCCGGTCCACCTTCGCGGTGGGCCGGCTTTTTGCCGTACGCGCACGACCGCCGGACCCACCCGCCCGCCGGCCGCCCTGAGCCCCCGCCCGCGCCGCGTCGCCCGAGCACCCGCCGCGCCCCGGCCCCGAGGCCCTTCTGACCGGCCGCGGGCACCCCGGGGCAATCCGGACCCCGCCACCGCGGGCGCCCCGGACCGCGCCCCCGCCGTGGACGCCAGGTCCTCACCGACCGGCCCCCGGTGTCCCGGCGGCGTCAGCGCCGCAGGCGCCACCCGTGGTCCACCGGCCCGATCCCCTCCCCCAGCGCGAACCCGGCGGCGATCGCCCCGGTCACATACTCCTTGGCCTCGTACACGGCCTCCGGGACGCCGAGCCCCTTCGCCAGCCCCGCCGCGATCGCCGAGGCGAGGGTGCACCCGGTGCCGTGGGTGTGCCGGTTGTCGTGCCGGGGGGCGCGCAGCCAGTGTTCCGCGGTGCCGTCGGTGAGCAGATCCACCGCGTCGCCCGCGAGATGCCCGCCCTTGATCAGCGCCCAGCGGGGTCCGAGGCCGAGGACGGCGTCGGCGGCCCGGCGCATCCCGCTCTCGCCGGTGACCTCCACACCCGTCAGCTGGGCCACCTCGTCCAGGTTGGGGGTGGCCACGGTCGCGACGGGCAGCAGCCGGTGGCGTACGGAGTCGAGGGCGGACTTCGCGAGCAGGGAGTCCCCGTGCTTGGAGACCCCGACCGGATCGACGACGACGGGCACGTCCGTGGCGGCCAGCAGCCCGGCGACACACTCCACGAGCTGCGCGGACGCCAGCATGCCGGTCTTCACGGCCTGGACGCCGATGTCGTCGACGACACTGCGGTACTGGGCGCGCACCGCCTCCACGGGCAGTTCCCAGTACCCCTGGACGCCCCGTGAGTTCTGCGCGGTGACTGCCGCGATGACGCTCATGCCGTGGGTGCCGAGGGCGAGCATCGTCTTCAGATCGGCCTGGATGCCCGCGCCGCCGCCGGAGTCGGACCCGGCGACGGTCAGCACCAGCGGCGGGGTCACGATCCCTCCGGGGAGCCGAAGTGGTCCCAGCCGCCCTTGCTGTGCCAGGGCAGACCGTCGACGGTCACCTGCGGCAGCGAGGACGGGCTGAGGACCTCGCCGATGACCTTCCAGCGGGCGGGCAGCTTCACATCGGCGGGGAAGACCGCCACGATCGCGTGGTCCTCTCCCCCGGTCAGCACCCACTGGAGGGGGTCGACTCCGACGGCCTGGCCGATGTCGTGCATCTGGCCGGGGATGTCGATGGCGCCCGACCGCAGATCGATACGGACCCGGCTGGCCTCCGCGATGTGCCCGAGGTCGGCGATGAGCCCGTCGCTGATGTCGCACATGGCCGTCGCGCCGAGCCCGGCCGCGGCGGGCCCCGCGTGGTACGGCGGCTCGGGCCGCCGGTGCGCCTCCACGAAGGCGCGCGGCGAGCGGAAGCCCCGGGACAGGACCGCGTGCCCGGCCGCCGACCAGCCCAGCCAGCCGGTGTAGGCGACGACGTCACCGGGGCTCGCCCCGGCCCGGGTGACGGGTTCCCGACCGCGCAGATCGCCGAGCGCCGTGATCGCGAGGGTGATCACATCGCCCCGTACGACATCGCCGCCGACGACGGCCGCTCCCGCGACCTGGCACTCGTCCCGGATGCCGTCCATCAGCTCGGTGGCCCAGGTGACCGGCAGTTCGGCCGGGACGACGAGCCCGAGGAGGAGCGAGGTGGGGACCGCGCCCATGGCCGCGATATCGGCCAGATTCTGCGCGGCGGCCTTGCGGCCCACGTCGTAGGCAGTCGACCAGTCACGGCGGAAGTGCCGGCCCTCCAGCAGGACGTCCGTACTCGCCACGACCCTGCGATCGGGTGCGGCGACGACCGCCGCGTCGTCCCCGGGTCCGAGCCGGACCGCGGGAGTGGAGGTGAGCCGGGAGGTGAGTTCTCTGATGAGACCGAACTCTCCCAACTCGCCCACAGTGCCCTTCACCGAGTCTCACCTCTCCGTCGTCCCGCCGGACCACCCGGCTGAGCTGTTCTGCTGCGGCTTCCCGCGGTCGCGAGCCGCGATGGCGGTGGGTACCGTCAAGGATGCGCACGTGGTCCGCGCAAGACATCCGTACGACGCATCCGTACCGGGCATCCGTACGCGGACATCGGATCCGGACACACAATCCCGTGCCCGACCCGTAAGGGATACGCAAGAGATCCGCAGATCCGTCAAGAGATACGTCAACTTCTGCTTTGCGCACGCCACACTACGGACGCCACCCGGCGCGCGGGTCTCCCCCCGGCCCGTGGCGACGCGATACCGTGGCGTCCCTTTCTCCCCCCTGGGGTCTCCCCGCCGAAGGTAGGGGAAACGATCCCCGGGCCGCCCTGGAGGTTCCGTGGTACAGGCGTACATCCTGATTCAGACCGAGGTGGGCAAGGCGTCGACCGTCGCCGAGACCATCGGGAAGATTCCGGGAGTGATGCAGGCCGAGGACGTCACCGGCCCCTACGACGTGATCGTGCGCGCGCAGGCCGACACCGTCGACGACCTGGGGCGTCTGGTGGTCGCCAAGGTCCAGCAAGTGGACGGCATCACCCGAACCCTGACCTGCCCGGTCGTGCACCTGTAGCCCCCGTCTACGCTTGGCCGGTGACATCCGCCCGGTCCGCACTGCTCTCCGCCTCCGCCGTGGTACTGCTCGCCGTCGCGGGCTGCTCCACATCGGACACCGCCCTTCCGGTCCCGGTTCCCAGTCCCCCGCCCGAGGAAGCCGTGCTGTGCGCGGCCCTGCACGACGAACTCCCGAAGACGGTCGCCGGGCACGACCGCACCGACCTGGACCCGGCCTCGGAACTGACCGCCGGCTGGGGTGACGCCGCGATCGTACTGCGCTGCGGCGTCCCCCGGCCCGCGAAGATGAGCAGCGCCCAGGCGCTCGGGGTGGAGGCGAACGGCGTCAACTGGATGCTGGAGCAGCGGACCGACGGTCCCCGCTTCACCACGACCTACCGCGAGGCCTACGTCGAGGTGACCCTCGACGAGCGGTACGCCCACGACTCCACACCGCTCGCCGACCTGGCCGACGCGGTCGCCAGGACCGTGCCGGCCACACTGGAGATCCCCTGAGCGCCACACGCGGCACCCCCGTGCGGCGGGGCCGCCTCTAGCGGAGCCCCGTGGAGCGGCGCAGCGCGGCCTGGATCAGGAGGTCCACCAGTTCGGGGTAGGAGACGCCGGTCTCCTGCCACATACGGGGGTACATGGAGATGGGGGTGAAGCCGGGCATCGTGTTGATCTCGTTGATCACGAACCGGCCGTCCTCGGTGAGGAAGAAGTCCGCGCGGACCAGGCCCTCGCAGGACGCGGCGTCGAAGGCGTCCACCGCGAGCCGCCGCACCTCGGCGGTCTGCTCCTCGGTGAGCGGCGCGGGCACGATCCCCGGCGCCGAGTCGATGTACTTGGCATCGAAGTCGTAGAAGTCGTGCGACTGCACCGACGGGATCTCGGCCGGGACGCTGGCGCGGGGGCCGTCCTCGAACTCCAGCACACCGCACTCGATCTCCCGGCCGCGCACCAGCGCCTCGACGAGGATCTTGGGGTCGTGGCGCCGGGCCTCCTCAACCGCCGCGTCCAGGCCGTCGGCGGAGTCGACCTTGGTGATGCCGATGGAGGAGCCGGCCCGCGCGGGCTTGATGAACAGCGGCCAGCCGTGCTCGCCCGCGAAGCCGATGATCTTCTTGCGGGCGGCGGCGGGGTCCAGCTCCCACTCGCGCGGCCGGATCACCTCGTACGGGCCGACGGGCAGCCCGAAGGAGATGAAGACCCGCTTCATGTACTCCTTGTCCTGGCCGACGGCCGAGGCGAGCACCCCGGAGCCGACGTAGGGCACTCCGGACAGCTCCAGCAGCCCCTGGAGGGTGCCGTCCTCCCCGTACGGGCCGTGCAGTACGGGGAAGACGACGTCGACCTCGCCGAGCGCCTTGGGCACGGCGCCCGGCTCGCTGTAGACGAGTTCGCGGTTGGCGGGATCCACGGAGAGGACGACACCGCCGTCGGTGGACTCGGCCAGCTCCGCCACCCGGGGGGTACGGCGCTCGGTGATCGCCATCCGGTCCGGCTCGTCGGCGGTGAGCACCCAGCGGCCCTCCGCCGTGATGCCGATGGGGACGACGTCGTACTTCGTACGGTCGATGGCCCGCAGCACGGCGCCGGCGGTGACGATGGAGATCCCGTGTTCGGAGCTGCGGCCGCCGAAGACGACGGCGACGCGCGGCTTGCGGGACGGCTGCCCGTCGCTCCGCCGGGCAAGGCTCTGCGGCTCAGGGCTCTGGGGGAGGTTCTCGCTGCTCATATCGTCCTGAGACTACCGTGCGCCACCCGGTGTGCCGGCGGTTGGCGCCGGGGCGGACGGGTGTGTGTCAGCGGCGCTCCGGCTTCGCGCTGCGGGACATCAGCTCCTTGAGCGCGACCACCGGCGGCTTGCCCTCGTGGACGATGCCGACGACCGTCTCCGTGATGGGCATGTCGACTCCGTGCCGGCGGGCCAGATCGAGCACCGACTCGCAGGACTTGACGCCCTCGGCGGTCTGCCGGGTGACCGCGATGGTCTCCTGGAGGGTCATGCCCTTGCCGAGGTTCAGGCCGAAGGTGTGGTTGCGCGACAGGGGGGAGGAGCAGGTCGCCACGAGATCGCCGAGACCGGCGAGTCCGGAGAACGTCAGCGGGTCCGCGCCCATCGCGAGGCCGAGCCGGGTGGTCTCGGCGAGCCCGCGGGTGATCAGGGAGCCCTTGGCGTTGTCGCCGAGGCCCATGCCGTCCGCGATGCCGACGGCGAGTCCGATGACGTTCTTCACCGCGCCGCCCAGTTCGCAGCCGACGACGTCGGTGTTGGTGTACGGGCGGAAGTACTGGGTGTGGCACGCGGACTGGAGCCGCTGGGCGACCGCCGCGTCCCGGCAGGCGA
Source organism: Streptomyces sp. NPDC004609 (assembly GCF_042873655.1). Classification (NCBI taxonomy): domain Bacteria; kingdom Bacillati; phylum Actinomycetota; class Actinomycetes; order Kitasatosporales; family Streptomycetaceae; genus Streptomyces; species Streptomyces sp. NPDC004609. The sequence continues at coordinate 102,578 of NZ_JBIALS010000009.1, forward strand.
CGACCGCGGCGGCGGGCAGCCGCTGGGCGATCTCCTTGGCGAGGTTGGGCCCGGTGACGACGGCGACCCGCTCGCCGGGGACCCCGGCGACCTCCTCGACGACCTCGCTCATCCGCTTGGCGGTGCCGAGTTCGACGCCCTTCATCAGGGAGACGAGGACGGTCCCCGCGGGCAGCTTCGGCGCCCAGGCGGCGAGGTTTCCGCGCAGCGTCTGGGAGGGGACGGCGAGGACGGTGAAGTCCGCGCCGTCGAGTGCCTCGGCGGGGTCGGTGGTGGCCCGCAGCCGGGACGGAAGCTCGATGCCCGGCAGATAGTCGGGGTTGGTGCGGGTGGTGTTGACGGCCTCGGCGAGTTCGGCGCGGCGGCCCCAGAGGGTCACCTCGCAGCCCGCGTCCGCGAGGACCATGCCGAAGGCCGTGCCCCATGAGCCGGTTCCGAAGACGGCCGCCTTGGCGGGGTGTGTCACTGTGTTCCTTCCCCTGCGGCCTTGCGCCGCTGTTCTGCCCGGGCCGTGCGGTGGTCGAACGGCTCGTCCGGTGCCTTCTCGCCGCGTACCTCTTCGAGCAGCGCGGTGATCGCGGCCATGATGGCCTCGGTCGCGTCGCGCAGCACCTCGGGCGTGGGCTCCAGATCGTAGAACCCGCTGAGGTCGACGGGGGGTCCCGCCTGCACGATCAGGGTTTTGCGGGGGAACAGCCGCAGCTTCTTCTCCCGGGCGTACGGCGGCATCGCGAGATTGGCGCCCCACTGGGCGACCGGAATGACGGGCACCTTCGTCTGGAGCGCGATACGGGCCGCGCCGGTCTTCCCGGCCATGGGCCACATTTCGGGGTCGCGGGTGATGGTGCCCTCGGGATAGAAGGCGACGCATTCGCCCCGTTCAATGGCCAGGACGGCGGCGCGGTACGCGTCCAGCGCATTGGTCGTCTCGCGGTAGACGGGGATCTGCTTGGTCCCGCGGAGCATCATCCCGACGAACGAGCCCTTGAACAGGGTGGCCTTCGCCAGAAAGCGCGGGACCCGTCCCGAGTTGTACTGGAAGTGCGCATACGAAAGGGGGTCGAGATAGGAGTTGTGATTGACCACGGTGATGAATCCGCCGTCGGCCGGAATGTGTTCCATTCCCCGCCAGTCCCGCTTGAACAGAACCAACAGCGGCGGTTTTGCGATGACCGCCGCCAGGCGGTACCAGAAGCCGATTCTACGGCGGGACACGCGGACACCCTTCTTCTGTGACCTGGCCTTCGCCGGGTCGCCGGGGGTCAAGTGTCGCCCCGGGCCCCTGCTCTGTCGAGCACACGGTACGCCCCGGTCACCGGACCGGCCCCCCGGTTTGTCACAGGGCCGGGCCACAATGGGGGCCGATGCGTACGGACGGAGAGCTGACCACGGACACCGACCCGACGGCCCACTGGTCCCTGGTGGTCCCGCTGAAACCCCTTGTACTGGCCAAGAGCCGACTGGCCCCGGCCGCCGACGGCATTCCGCGGCAGCGGCTCGCGCTCGCGTTCGCACAGGACACCGTGGCGGCGGTACTGGCCTGCCCGGCCGTGCGGGATGTGGCAGTCGTCACGGACGATCCGGTGGCCGGTGCGGAGCTCGCCGCGCAGGGTGCCAGGATCGTGCCGGACATGCCGGGCGCGGGGCTCAACGCCGCGCTGGCACACGGCGCGCAGGCGGTCCGGGAACTGCGGCCCGACGCCCCGGTGGCCGCGCTGAACGCGGATCTGCCCGCGCTGCGCCCGCTGGAACTGGCCCGGGTGCTGGTGTACGCGACGGGATTTCCGCGCGCTTTTCTGACGGACAGCGCCGGTATCGGCACGACATTGCTCACGGCGGCCCCGGGCGTCGAATTGCGCCCCGGATTCGGGGGCCTGTCCCGGCGCCGGCATTCGGCTTCGGGTGCTGTGGAAATCCCGCTCGACGGTATCGATTCGGTACGCCGGGACGTGGACACGCCGGACGATCTGACGGCCGCGCTCGCCCTCGGAGTGGGCCCGTGCACGTCCCGTCTCCTCACGGCGGGCGCCGCGGCGGGGTGGGGACGGGGCCCGTTCTCCGCGGTGGGACGGGGCCGGGAGCCCTCCGCCGGGGATCCGGCCCTTCCGGAGGGCGGTGCGGGCCCCCTGCCCGCGATGCCCCGGGAGGAGGGGTGCGGTACGGGAGCGGTGGGCCCGGCGCGCTCCGCCGCCCGCCGCCCGGGGGCCTGCGGGGGTCCGGCGGATCACCGGGAAACGCCCTAAGCTCTCGTTCCATGCAGGCGACCTCGTACACGTACGACCCCGAGACCCGCAGCGGCAGTGTGCTGCTCGACGACGGCACCCCGGTGGAATTCGACGCCGCCGCCTTCGACGCGGGCGGGCTGCGGCTGCTGCGGCCGGGGCAGCGGGTCCGGATCGAGACCGAGGGCGAGGGCGCGGGGCTGCGTATCACGCTGGTGACGCTTCAGACGCTCTGACCGCCGCGGCGGCCCGCCGTCGCTCCCCCGGCGCAGGGCGGGCGGAAGCCGTGTCCCCTCCGCGCCGTGCGAGGGATCTCCGTCTCGCCCCCCGGGAATCCGGGAATCCGGAGCGGGCCTCCGCCGTGATCGGGCGCAGTCCGCCGTGATCGGGCGCCGGACGGCCGGAGGGGTGTCTCCCTTCGGCCACCGGGCGGGCCGGAAGGCGCGGGCCCGGAAGGCGCGGGCCCGGAAAAGCTGCCCGTACCGCGCCCCCGCGGGCTCGGGCCGACCGTCGCAGGCCGCCCTCCCCCAGGCGCCGCACGGGCGAAAGCGATGCGCTCCGGCAGGCCGGAAGCTCTGGGACAGGCCGCCCGCGCCTCCGGGCCGGACGGGCCGGACGGGCCGGACGGGCCGGAGGGCCTGCCCGTACTCCGAACGCCGGACGGGCCGAGGACCCCGGCGCCGGATACGCCGCGGGCCGGGCTCCCCTCGGGGAGCCCGGCCCGGCGCGTGAGCGGCCCTGTGGCCCGGGGCCGCTTACCTCTACCTCTTCCTGGTAGCGGTCTTCTTGGCGGCGGTCGTACGCGCGGTCGCCTTCTTGGCCGGCGCCTTCTTCGCGGTGGCCTTCTTCGCCGGGGCGGTCTTCTTGGCCGCCGCCTTCTTGGCGGTGGCCTTCTTCGCCGTGGTCTTCTTGGCGGCGGTCTTCTTCGTGGCCGTGGTCTTCTTGGCCACGGTCTTCTTCACGGCGGTCTTCTTGGCCGTGACCTTCTTCGCCGGAGCGGCCTTCTTCGCCGCCGCCTTCTTGGCGGTGGCCTTCTTGGCCGCGGCCTTCGCGGTCGTACGGGTGGAAGGACCGCCCGAGAGGCTGCCCTTGGGTGCCTTCTTGACCGCGACCTCGCCACCGCGCGGAAGCTTCTTCGAGCCGCTGACCAGGTCCTTGAACCCCTGGCCCGCACGGAAACGCGGTACCGAGGTCTTCTTGACCCGCACCCGCTCACCCGTCTGCGGGTTGCGGGCGTAGCGGGCGGGACGGTCGACCTTCTCGAACGAGCCGAAGCCGGTGACCGAGACCCGGTCTCCGGCGACGACCGCGCGGACGATCGCGTCAAGCACCGCGTCGACGGCGTCCGCGGCCTGCTGACGGCCGCCGAGCTTGTCGGCAATCGCTTCTACGAGCTGCGCCTTGTTCACGTCTTCCCCTTCGGAGACATTGCCGGAACGAATCTGTCCAGGCTTTTTCGCACGTTAGGCAGATATATACCGCAAATCAAACACGAAACGGGCTAATCACCCTAGTGCCGCAACGAAGTCGACCGTGGATGTCGACCCTTCGCGAGTTCGGGTGTCAGTCGCCTTCAGGGAATCGGCCCTCGTCGAGGTCCTGCATCAAGCGGTCCAGACGCCGTGCCGCATCCGGGAGATCGTGCTTCGCCGCAGCCGTGATGACCAGCAGCTTCCGGGACAGCGCCATCCGTACGCCCTCCGGGACTTGCAGTTCGCGCACTGCTGTGTGCGCTTCCTTCAATCGGGCCGCGACCTCCTCGTAGAGCTTGAGTTGGTTGTCGCGTTCCATGCACCGATTGTGCCATCTGGGGCGAGTTGTCGCCCGGCAGGGGCTCAACGCACGACTGCGCCCCCCACCGGAGGGTGGGGGGCGCGGTTTGGGAAAAGCGCTGATCAGACCTGAATTGTGCGCGGTTTGAAGGAGGGCCGGGACGCCTCGTAAGCCGCGATGTCCGCTTCGTTCTGAAGGGTGAGGCTGATGTCGTCGAGGCCGTTCAGCAGCCGCCAGCGGGCGTTCTCGTCCAGTTCGAAGCCGACGGTGAATCCGGGCGCCCGGACCTCGCGCGCCTCCAGGTCGACGGTGATCTCGACGGCCGGGTCGGCCTCCGTCAGCTCCCACAGACGGTCGACGCTCTCCTGCGGCAGAACCACGGTCAGCAGACCGTTCTTGAGCGAGTTCCCGCGGAAGATGTCGGCGAACCGGGAGGAGATGACGGTCTTGAAGCCGTAGTTCTGGAGCGCCCAGACGGCATGCTCACGGGAGGAGCCGGTGCCGAAGTCGGGGCCGGCGACCAGGACCGTCGCTCCCTGCCGCTCGGGCCGGTTGAGCACGAACCCGGGGTCCTTGCGCCAGGCCTCGAAGAGCCCGTCCTCGAAGCCGTCGCGGGTGACCTTCTTCAGCCAGTGGGCCGGGATGATCTGGTCGGTGTCGACGTTGCTGCGGCGCAGCGGGACGGCCCGGCCGGTGTGTGCGGTGAATGCTTCCATGGCTGATCAGACTCCAGCGGGCGTACGGGCGGCGTCGTCGGACAGGTCGGCCGGGGAGGCCAGATGGCCCAGTACGGCGGTGGCCGCGGCGACCTGGGGGGAGACCAGATGGGTCCGGCCGCCCTTGCCCTGCCTGCCCTCGAAGTTGCGGTTGGACGTGGACGCGGAGCGCTCGCCGGGCGCGAGTTGATCGGGGTTCATGCCCAGGCACATCGAGCAGCCGGCGTGCCGCCATTCGGCGCCCGCGGCGGTGAAGACCTTGTCCAGGCCCTCCTCGACGGCCTGGAGGGCGACCCTGACCGAGCCGGGGACGACCAGCATCCGTACGCCGTCGGCCACTTTGCGGCCGTCCAGGATCGAGGCGGCCGAGCGCAGGTCCTCGATACGGCCGTTGGTACAGGAGCCTACGAAGACGGTGTCGACATGGATGTCGCGCAGCGCCTGGCCCGCGGTCAACCCCATGTACTCCAGGGCCTTTTCGGCGGCGAGCCGCTCCGAAGCGTCCTCGTACGAAGCCGGGTCGGGGACATTCGACGACAGGGGCGCGCCCTGGCCGGGGTTGGTGCCCCAGGTGACGAACGGGGCGAGCGCGGCGGCGTCGATGACGACCTCGGCGTCGAAGACGGCGTCGTCGTCGGTGCGCAGAGTCTTCCAGTACGCGACCGCCGCGTCCCAGTCCGCGCCCTCGGGGGCGTGGTCGCGGCCGCGCAGATAGTCGAAGGTGATCTGGTCGGGGGCGATCATGCCCGCCCGCGCGCCCGCCTCGATCGACATGTTGCAGATGGTCATCCGGGCCTCCATCGACAGCTTCTCGATGGCCGGGCCGCGGTACTCCAGGATGTAGCCCTGGCCGCCGCCGGTGCCGATCTTCGCGATGATCGCGAGGATCAGGTCCTTGGCGGTGACCTCGTCGGGCAGCTCGCCCTCGACGGTGATCGCCATGGTCTTGGGGCGGGCCATCGGCAGGGTCTGGGTCGCCAGCACATGCTCGACCTGAGAGGTGCCGATACCGAAGGCCAGCGCGCCGAAGGCGCCGTGCGTGGACGTGTGCGAGTCGCCGCAGACCACGGTGGTGCCGGGCTGGGTCAGTCCCAGCTGGGGGCCCACGACATGGACGACACCCTGCTCGACATCGCCGAGCGGGTGCAGCCGTACGCCGAACTCCGCGCAGTTCTTGCGCAGGGTCTCCAGCTGGACACGGGAGACCGGGTCGGCGATGGGCTTGTCGATGTCGAGGGTCGGGGTGTTGTGGTCCTCGGTGGCGATGGTGAGGTCGAGCCGCCGCACCCGGCGGCCGCCGAGACGGAGGCCGTCGAACGCCTGGGGGCTGGTCACCTCGTGCAGCAGGTGCAGATCGATGAAGAGAAGGTCGGGCTCGCCCTCGGCGCGCCGGACGACATGGTCGTCCCAGACCTTCTCCGCGAGTGTCCTACCCATCGCTTTCCCTCCGGCCGGCCACGGTGCCGGCACCCACTAGAGATCTTGTGCGAGCCCGATGGTCCGTGGGCCGCTTCTACAGACTGTCGGGTTCTCCGGAAAATTGAACTTGCGTTTCACAGTGTGAGACGCGAGTATCGTTTCATGGACAACTCTAGCGGCGTCGGCGTTCTCGACAAGGCGGCTCTGGTTCTGAGCGCACTGGAGTCCGGTCCGGCCACCCTCGCCGGGCTGGTCGCGGCGACAGGGCTCGCACGACCCACGGCCCACCGGCTGGCCGTGGCTCTCGAACACCACCGGATGGTGGCGAGGGACATGCAGGGCCGGTTCATCCTGGGTCCGCGCCTGGCGGAGCTGGCCGCGGCGGCCGGCGAGGACCGGCTGCTGGCCACGGCGGGGCCCGTGCTCACACATCTGCGCGATGTGACGGGCGAGAGCGCGCAGCTCTACCGCCGCCAGGGAGACATGCGGATCTGCGTGGCGGCGGCCGAGCGGCTGTCCGGACTGCGGGACACCGTCCCGGTCGGCTCGACGCTGACGATGAAGGCCGGCTCGTCGGCGCAGATCCTGATGGCGTGGGAGGAGCCCGAGCGGCTGCACCGCGGCCTCCAGGGTGCCCGCTTCACGGCGACGGCGCTCTCCGGCGTACGGCGCAGGGGCTGGGCGCAGTCGATCGGTGAGCGCGAGCCGGGTGTGGCCTCGGTCTCGGCGCCCGTGCGGGGCCCGTCGAACCGGGTGGTCGCCGCCGTCTCGGTGTCCGGACCGATCGAGCGCCTGACCCGGCACCCGGGCCGGATGCACGCGCAGGCGGTCATCGACGCGGCCCTGCGGCTGAGCGAGGCACTGCGCCGCAACGGCTGACGCGGAGCACACCGGGCCGCGTACCGGGCAGTACACCGGAAGCACCCGAGCACATCCGGAAGAGGAACTCCCGCATCGCGCGCCCGGTTTGGCCGCCGTCCCAACTCGGTGGCGGATACGGGACGTTCCCGCCACCCCCGCCGGGCCGACCGGCCCCCGCGGCGCCGGTCCGGGAGCGGACACGAAGAAGCCCTCCGCGCTTGCGCGAAGGGCTTCTCTCTCTGTACCCCCGACCGGATTCGAACCGGCGCTACCGCCTTGAGAGGGCAGCGTGCTAGGCCGCTACACAACGGGGGCAAAGGGAAGATCTCGGAGATCCGCTGGGCTACCAGGACTCGAACCTAGACTAAATGAACCAGAATCACTCGTGCTGCCAATTACACCATAGCCCATGGTGGTTTAGACCAGTACCCCCGACCGGATTCGAACCGGCGCTACCGCCTTGAGAGGGCGGCGTGCTAGGCCGCTACACAACGGGGGCCCTAGCGATCCCACCCGGCGGGGCCGGGCTGTGTCACTGCGCGATCAACGGGAGCGACCCAGGTGATCAGCAGGATGGATCTGTACCCCCGACCGGATTCGAACCGGCGCTACTGCCTTGAGAGGGCAGCGTGCTAGGCCGCTACACAACGGGGGCTTTGCAGATAAGCTCTGCGAGCTGGCCTACCAGGACTCGAACCTAGACTAACTGAACCAGAATCAGTCGTGCTGCCAATTACACCATAGGCCACCAAAACGCAACCCCCGGGCGGGGGCTCTGTTTGGTCTTGCACTGTCCGGCCTGGCCTCTCGGTCCTGCGCGGGCGGCGCAGGAAGAACATTACCCGAAGGTGGACGGCGCTCCAAAACGGGTATCGCCCCGCAACAGGGCCGGGAGCTGGTCGAGACCGGTGATCCGGATCAGCTCGGGACGCCCGCCGATTCCGGTGCGGTCCAGCCAGATCCCGGTCAGTCCCGCCTCGACCGCCCCGCGCGCGTCGATGTCGGGCTCGTCACCCACGTACGCCACCTCCTCCGGCGGCAGCCCGATGGCCTCGCACGCGGTGTGGAACGCCTGGGCGTCGGGCTTGGAGAAGCCCAGCTCGGCCGCGCAGACGACGGCCTCGAACCGGTCGCGCACCCCGAGGACCGTCAGCTTGCGCTCCTGGACAACGAGGGAGGAGTTGGACAGGACGGCGTGGCGGTACTCGTCCGCGAGGACGTCCAGGACGGGGACGGTGTCCGGAAAGAGGGTCCAGGCGGACTCGAAGTGGACGATGTAGCGGTCGAACCACGCGTCGGCCTCGTCGTCGCTCAGCGCCTGCCCGGTGAACATCCGTACCCGGTCACGCCGCTGCCCCTCCCAGTCGACCTCTCCCGCGGAGAACCGCGCCCAGTGCACCGCGGTGATCTCCTTCCAGCGCCCGAGGGCCTGGTCGGCGGAGTCGTACCCGCCGACCAGGCCCTCGGCCCGCAGATGCCGGAGAATCCCCAGGCGGTCGGCGCCGTGATAGTCGAAGATCGTGTCGTCCACGTCCCAGAGGACCGCGCGAATCGGCATGATCCAACCGTAGCCGCCCCCGGCGGGATCAGGGTGCCGTCCACCGATGTCCGCACAGTGCGCGGCCGGAGGGTTCCTCCGGCCGCGGCCGTACGGGCCGCCCGGCGGGACCGGGGCGCCCCGGTCCCGGAGGACCCGCGGCGGGCCCTCCGGCCGGGTCCTCAGTTGCCCAGCCTCGCCAGGGCCGCGTCGATCCTGGCGAGCGTCTTCTCCCTGCCCAGGACCTCCAGGGACTCGAAGAGCGGCAGGCCCACCGTACGGCCGGTGACGGCGACGCGGACCGGTGCCTGGGCCTTGCCGAGCTTGAGGCCGTGGACCTCGCCCGCGGCGAGGACCGCCTCCTTCAGCGGCTCCGGGCCGGCCCAGTCGGCCGCGCCGAGCTTCTCGCGGGCCGTGGCCAGCAGCTCGGCCGCACCCGGCTTCATGGCCTTGGCCCAGGACGCCTCGTCCTCGACCGGGGCGTCGCGGAAGAGGAAGTCCACATTGGCAGTGATGTCGGACAGAACCGTCAGCCGGGTCTGGGCGTACGGCGCGATCGCCTCCCACGCGGCCCGGTCGAAGCGCTCCGGCTCCCAGTTCGCGTAGGGGGCGCGCAGCCAGGGCTCGCACGCCTCGGTGAACGCCTTCACATCCAGCCGGCGGATGTGGTCCGCGTTGATCGCCTCGGCCTTCTTGAGGTCGAACCGCGCCGGATTGGCGTTGACGTCCGCGATGTCGAACTTCTCCACCAGCTCGGCGACCGAGAAGACGTCCTGGTCGGCCGAGAAGGACCAGCCGAGCAGCGAGAGGTAGTTGAGCAGGCCCTCCGGCAGGAAGCCGCGCTCGCGGTAGAGGTTCAGCGACGCCTGCGGGTCGCGCTTGGAGAGCTTCTTGTTGCCCTCGCCCATCACGTACGGGAGGTGGCCGAACGCGGGGATGTCCTTGGCCAGCCCCAGCTCGATCAGCGCCTTGTAGAGGGCGATCTGGCGGGGGGTGGAGGAGAGCAGGTCCTCGCCCCGAAGGACGTGCGTGATCTCCATCAGCGCGTCGTCCACGGGGTTGACCAGCGTGTACAGCGGGGCGCCGTTGGCACGGACGATGCCGTAGTCCGGCACGTTCTCCGGGGTGAAGGTCAGCTCGCCGCGGACGAGGTCGGTGAAGGTGATCGTCTCGTCGGGCACCCGGAAGCGGACGATGGCGGGGCGGCCCTCCGCCTCGTACGCCGCCACCTGCTCGGCGGTCAGCTCGCGGCAGTGGCCGTCGTAGCCCGACGGCCGGCCCGCCGCGCGCGCCGCCTCGCGGCGGACCTCCAGCTCCTCGGGGGAGCAGTAGCAGTGGTACGCGTATCCCCCGGCCAGGAGCCGGTCGGCGACGTCCCGGTAGAGGTCCATCCGCTGCGACTGGCGGTACGGCGCGTGGGGGCCGCCCGTCTCGGGGCCCTCGTCCCAGTCCAGGCCCAGCCAGCGCATCGCGTCGAGCAGCTGCGCATACGACTCCTCGGAGTCGCGGGCCGCGTCGGTGTCCTCGATGCGGAAGACCATGGTGCCGCCGCTGTGGCGGGCGAAGGCCCAGTTGAACAGCGCCGTGCGGACCAGGCCCACATGCGGGTTGCCGGTCGGGGAGGGACAGAAACGTACGCGCGGGGGTGCCCCCTGCTCGCGCGGAGCCGGGAGCTTGGGGGAGTTCGCGTTAGCCACGCTTGATCACCTTGTTGGTGAGAGTGCCGATGCCTTGGACGGTGACGGCGACCTCGTCGCCGACGTTGAGAGGTCCGACTCCCGCCGGGGTGCCGGTGAGGATCACATCGCCCGGGAGCAGGGTCATGGCCTCGGAGATGTTGACGATCAGCTCCTCGATGGAGTGGATCATCTGGCTCGTACGGCCGAGCTGGCGCTGTTCGCCGTTGACGGTGCACTGAATGGCGAGGTCACCCGGGTCGAGGTCCGTCTCCACCCACGGGCCGAGGGGGCAGGCCGTGTCGAAGCCCTTGGCCCTGGCCCACTGCTTCTCGCGCCGCTGCACATCGCGGGCGGTGACGTCATTGGCGCAGGTGTAGCCGAGGATGACGTCCTTGACGCGCTCGCGGGGGACCTCGCGGCACATACGGCCGATGACGACGGCCAGTTCGGCCTCGTAGTGCAGTTCCCGGGAGAAGGAGGGGTAGACGATGGCATCGCCGGAGCCGATCACCGAGGTGGAGGGCTTGAAGAAGGCGAACGGCTCGTCGGGGGCCTCGTGGCCCAGCTCGGCCGCGTGCTCCGCGTAGTTGCGGCCGAAGGCCACGATCTTGTTGGGGAGCACGGGCGGCAGCAGCCGGACCTTGTCGAGCGGGACCTTGGTGCCGGACAGCTCGAAGTCCGCGAACGGAATGCCCTTGATGATGTCGAGGACGAGCCCGCCGGGGCCGCCGGCGCCGGCGTCCTCGACCGCGCCGAAGGCAACATTGCCGTCGATGGAGAATCTGGCGATGCGCACGGGATGCGGTTGCCCCTCTGTTGCTGATGACACCTGCTGGAGTCTGACGCTCCAGGCTAACGCGGCAGGGGGTCCGGCTTCCCGCGCGGTTCACCCCCGGCGCGCATCGCCGTGCCGGGGGCGGCCGTCCGTGTCCCGCGGGTCAGGACGCGGGGGCGTCCACCAGGACCGTACGGCGGGGGTTGGCCGTCCGGGCGGGGAGGTCGAGCGTGTGCTCCGGCTGCTCCGGGGCGGGCAGCTGGCCGGCGTCCTTGAGGTGGATCAGGGTGGTGCGCCGGGGGTTGGCTATGTTGCGGAGCATCATCGTCTTCATCGGGTGTCTTCGACCTATCGGCATTCGGCCGCCCGGGGCGGGCGGCGGCGGTTGACAAAGCAGTCACCTTTGTAACGCGACAGGTTAAACATTCAATTCCTGGGGAAGTGGTGATGCAGGCGTGTGTGTCGTGTGAGTTTGCTCACGAGTTGACGGTCAATTCGGTCATTACGGACCGTCAGACGCCGCCAAGGAAACGGACATTGCGTACCTGAAGCCACCATTCCACTCTCCGCCGGAATGACCGAGGCCGGGTTCACCCTTCGACAACCCGTACGGATTAGTCCGATTCACCCCTCTAAGTCTTTCTACGCCTCGTGACACAGCGCTCACGCCGCGTCACTCAGGTCACAGCACGGTACGCGGCCCTTGTTGGAGATCCGGCACTGTGCTGGAATTCCACGCACCGCCGCAGATTCAGTCCGGCGCGCTAGGGGCGCAACGCAGCGCCGAGCGGCGGCGGGAAAGGGGGACAAGCGCCGGTCACTCACGACCACGAAAGAGGCGCTTGACCGCGCCTCACCGACGCCGACACCGTCCCGCCGTTCTGCGGAGGGGCGCCTGGTCCAGAGGTTGCGACGCTAGTGCAGGGACGTTTCAAGAGGGATGGCAGCGCTGCGGCGGAACAGGAGCCGCGCGGCGGGACCGACCGCGGATCCTCGCCCCAGCACATCCAGGGCCAGGGTCAGGGTCCGGTGATCCCGGGGGACGGCGGCGACCGCGCCGGTCCCCGGCCCGGGACGGGTCCGGGCGGACCCGGCATGAACCAGGGGGGACCCGGCGCGACCACCGGTGCGCCCCCCGGCGAGGCACCGCCGGGAGGCGAGAGCGCCGCCCCGCCGAAACCGGCGAGGCGCCCCTCCGGCGCGGGCTCGCGAATAGCCCTGAGGAACTGGCGCATCAGCACCCGGCTCGTCTCCCTGCTGACGCTGCCCGTCGTCGCGGCGACCACGCTGGGCGGACTGCGGATCAACGAGTCCATGGACCGGATGAAGCAGCTGGAGCACATGCAGCTGCTCACCGACATGACGCAGGAGGCGACCAAGCTCGCGGCCGCCCTCCAGGCGGAGCGCGACCTGACGGCCGGCCCGCTGGCCAACAACCCGGCGGCCAGCGACTCGAAGGTGACCGCGCCCCGGCTCGCGACGGACCGTGCGGAGGAGTCGTTCTTCGCCATCACGGACCGGATCCCCAACGAGGGCGACGACACGATGGAGGCGATCCGCTCGACCGCCTCCCAGATCGCCAGCCAGGTCAAGAAGCTCAAGCTGATCCGCGAGACCGCGTACCAGAAGGACCAGCCGTCCTCGCTGACCGTGGAGCAGTACCACCGGCTGATCGAATCCCTGCTCGAACTCTCCTCGGAGATGGCGCAGGCGACCAACAACCCCGACATGATCAAGCGGACGCGTGCGCTGGCGGCCTTCTCCTCCGCCAAGGAGTACGCCTCCATGTCGCAGGCGATCATCGCCGCCGCCCTGCCGGGCGGCGGCGAGGGCAAGTCCCTCGGCAAGGGCCCCGGGCTCGCGGAGATCGACCGGCAGTACGGCGGCACCGCCCTGGAGAAGTACGCCAATGAGATGGACACGTTCGACGCCGTCTACGAGTCCTCCGGGGGCAACGCGACCGAGCTGACGGAGCCGCTGGAGAACGGCAACGCCACGATGGAGGCGGCCAAGGACTACTCCCTGCGGGTCCTCAGCACCCCGGGGGCCCTGGAGAAGCTGGAGAAGCGCTCCCACCTGGACTGGACCGACCAGTACGGCGTCCGGATCGACGCCATGGCCACCATCGAGGCCACCCTGCTGGACGAGATGGAGACCCGGGCCCGTCAGCTGCGCGAGGAGTCGCAGCAGGAAGCGATCATCAACGGCGCGCTGATCCTCATCGTGCTGGGTGTCTCGCTCATCGGCGCCTTCGTGGTGGCCCGCTCCATGATCCGCTCGCTGCGCCGGCTCCAGGACACGGCCACCAGGGTCGCCCAGGACCGGCTGCCCGAGCTGGTCAAGCAGCTCTCCGAGTCCGACCCCCAGGACGTGGACACCTCCGTCGAGTCCGTCGGTGTGCACTCCCGGGACGAGATCGGAAAGGTCGCCGCGGCCTTCGACGACGTCCACCGCGAGGCGGTCCGTCTCGCTGCCGAGCAGGCGCTGCTGCGCGGCAACGTCAACGCGATGTTCACCAACCTGTCCCGGCGCTCCCAGGGACTCATCCAGCGCCAGCTGTCGCTGATCTCGGAGCTGGAGTCCCGCGAGGCCGACCCGGACCAGCTGTCCTCCCTCTTCAAGCTGGACCACCTCGCGACCCGTATGCGCCGTAACGGCGAGAACCTCCTCGTCCTCGCGGGCGAGGAGCCCGGCCGCCGCTGGACCCGGCCCGTCCCGCTGGTCGACGTCCTGCGCGCCGCCGCCTCCGAGGTGGAGCAGTACGAGCGGATCGAACTGGCGGCGGTGCCCGCGACCGAGGTCGCCGGGCGCGTCGTCAACGACCTCGTGCACCTGCTCGCCGAGCTGCTGGAGAACGCGACCTCGTTCTCCTCCCCGCAGACCAAGGTCCGGGTGACCGGTCACGCCCTGCCGGACGGCCGGGTGCTCGTCGAGATCCACGACACGGGCATCGGTCTCTCCCCGGAGGACCTCGCCGCGATCAACGAGCGGCTGGCGTCGCCGCCCACCGTGGACGTCTCGGTCTCCCGCCGCATGGGTCTGTTCGTGGTCGGCCGGCTGTCCCTGCGGCACGGCATCAGGATCCAGCTGCGCCCCTCCGACTCCGGCGGCACGACCGCGCTGGTCATGCTCCCGGTGGATGTCGCCCACGGCGGCAAGAAGGCTCCCGGGGCACCCGGCGTCCCCGGCTCGGTTCCGCCGCCACCCGGCGGTGGGCCCGCGGGCCTCGGCGGCAACCGCCCCGGCGGCTCCGGCGCTCCCGGCTCCGGCCGCCCCGGCGGCCCGGGCGCTCCGTCCGGAGGACTGCTCGGTACGGGTGCCCCGCGCGACCAGGTCGGCGCGGGCGCGGGCTCCGGTCCGCGCGCCGCCCTTCCCACGCGCGACGGCGGGTCCGGCCAGGGCAGGCACGGCGGCGGCGGTCTCGCCGGCGCCTTCGGCAGCCGGGGCGCGAACAAGACCCCGGCCCACAACGGCGCCCCCTCCGGCGGTCTGCCGCCGCAGGACACCGCCGACCGCGGCCGTCAGCTGCCCCCGGGGCCCCTCGCGGAGCTGCCCGGCGGCGGTACACCGCGTCCCCAGCCCCCGGGCTGGGCCGGTGAGCGGCAGCCGGGCGTCCGCCCCGACGACTCGGCACGCGGTCACGACGAACGCGGCCACGAGGAGCGCGGCCGTGACGGGCGCGCTCAGGACGACCGGGGCACCACCCGCGGTCCGGGTGCGACGGAGGAGTTCCCCCGTCCGGACTTCGACGCGCCCCCGCCGCCGCCCAGGCGTCCCGCGGGCGCCGGTGCGCCGGCGGGTCAGTACGTACGGCCGGATGTCTTCGGACCCCCGGCTCCGGCACACAGCCCCGCCCATCCCGGCCCTTCGGGCCCGCCGTCGGACCGTTCCGGGCAGTCCGGTCCCACGGGAGGGCCCGGTCTGCCGGGCGAGTCGGGTCTGCCGGACCGGTCCGGTCTCCCGGAGCGGCCCGTCGTGCCCGACCGGGCTCCGGGGCAGTTCGCCCCGGAGCGCGACGGCGCACAGGAGCGGGGGCGGGACGTCGGCCATGACCCGGCCGCCACCCAGCCGTTCCCCCGTCCCGATCTGGTCGCTCCCGCCCCGCCCGCCCCGGGCCGGGCCCCCGCGCCGCGCGGCTACGAGGACGACGCGGACACGGGTACGCACCACGCGCTGCCGCCGCAGCCCCAGCCGGAGGCCCTGCCGCCGGCCGGGCCCGGTGACGGCCGCACCCCGCTGTACGACACCCTGGAGACGGACTGGTTCCACACCCAGGGCAGGGGCGGCCGGGTCGACCAGCCGGGCGCCGGCGACCGGCCGGAACAGGTCCGGCCCGCCGCCGGGCCGCAGCACGCCCAGCAGATCCCGCAGGTTCCGCAGCAGCCGGCGGAACGTCCGCTGCCACCGATGCCGAGGCGCTCCCCCGCCACCGCCCCGACCGCCGCACACGGCACCCACGGCGCCCATGGCTCACCCGGCCAGGGCACCAACGGCAACGGCTGGCGGAGCTCCCCCAACGACGAGCTGGTACGCCAGGCCGAGCGGGTCAGGAAGCCCGCCGCGGGCGGCGTCACCACCTCGGGTCTGCCCCGCCGTGTCCCGCGCGCCAACCTCGTCGCGGGTACGGCACAGGAGCAGAACGCCCAGTCCGGTCCCCAGGTCTCGCGTGCGCCCGACGACGTACGCGGCCGGCTGACCAACCTCCGTCGCGGCATCCAGCAAGGACGTGAGCAGAACAGCTCGACGACCGGCAGCTTCAACCTCGGCCCCACACACCAGCAGGAGCGTTAGTTGAGCCCGATGAGCCAGGCGGCGCAGAATCTGAACTGGTTGATCACCAACTTCGTGGACAACACCCCCGGGGTGTCCCACACGGTGGTGGTCTCCGCCGACGGACTCCTGCTGGCCATGTCCGACGGATTCCCACGCGACCGCGCGGACCAGCTCGCCGCGGTCGCGTCCGGCCTGACCTCGCTGACCGCGGGGGCCTCCCGGATCTTCGAAGGGGGTGCCGTCAGTCAGACCGTGGTGGAGATGGAACGCGGGTTCCTCTTCCTGATGTCCGTCTCCGACGGCTCCTCACTGGCCGTACTCGCCCACCCCGAGTGCGACATAGGTCTGGTGGGTTACGAAATGGCGCTTCTGGTCGACCGCGCGGGCAGTGTCCTCACCCCGGACCTCCGCGCAGAACTCCAGGGAAGCCTCTTGCACTGATCCACCCGGCCCCCACCCCTCATCCAGGTACGCGCTCACCGCGCCGTCCCCGTCAGGTCGCCACAGGCCCCCCCACCGGCCCACGCAGACGGCACGCCGACCACTTGCTGTCCCGCCCGGAGGACTCATGACCCCGCCAACCGCCTCTCACGACCCGTACGGTGCCCACGCCGACCCCTACGGAGACGAGGGCGACCAGCCGCTGGTACGTCCGTACGCCATGACAGGCGGCCGGACCCGGCCGCGCTACCAGCTCGCGATCGAGGCGCTCGTGAGCACCACGGCCGATCCCGCGCATCTCGCCGGGCTGCTCCCCGAGCACCAGCGGATCTGCCATCTGTGCCGTGAGGTGAAGTCGGTGGCGGAGGTGTCGGCCCTGCTGTCCATGCCGCTCGGTGTCGCCCGGATCCTCGTCGCCGACCTGGCGGAGGCCGGCATGGTGGCGATCCACCAGCCGGGCAACGGAGACGCCGGTGGCACGCCGGATGTGACACTGCTCGAAAGGGTGCTCAGTGGACTTCGCAAGCTCTAGCAGCGGTCCGGCCCCCCGCTCGACCACCAGCGCGAAGATCGTGGTGGCGGGCGGATTCGGCGTGGGCAAGACCACGTTCGTCGGCGCCGTCTCGGAGATCAACCCGCTGCGTACCGAGGCCGTGATGACGTCTGCGTCGGCGGGCATCGACGACCTCACGCACACCGGCGACAAAACCACCACCACGGTCGCCATGGACTTCGGCCGCATCACCCTGGACCAGGACCTGATCCTGTACCTCTTCGGCACACCCGGCCAGGACCGGTTCTGGTTCATGTGGGACGACCTCGTACGCGGCGCCATCGGCGCCGTCGTCCTCGTCGACACCCGCCGCCTCGCGGACTGCTTCCCCGCAGTCGACTACTTCGAGAACAGCGGACTGCCCTTCGTCATCGCCCTCAACGGCTTCGACGGACACCAGCCCTACAACCCCGAAGAAGTACGGGAAGCCCTCCAGATCGGCCCCGACACCCCCATCATCACCACCGACGCCCGCCACCGGGCAGACGCGAAGAGTGCCCTGATCACCCTGGTCGAACACGCACTCATGGCCCGGCTCAAGTAGACGACGAGATACGGCAGTTGTCGTAGTTGTGCGGGTGCGGACTGTGTCATGGGACACGGTCCGCCCGCATGTTCATAACGTTTCGACAGAGAATTAACGTGGTCCGGACACTCGACGCATGCGCACGGTGCCACTGTGCTCACATATCTCTCATCTTTTGAAGGGGCTCGCTCTTTATGCCCGTTTTATCTGTCGCTACCATGACTCGGAATGGCTGATTCCAACTGTTTGGAACGGACCCGCTCCGCATGCTGAAATTCGACGAACTTCTGAGTAGTACGGCTCTGAACGAAACACGGCACACCGCAGGTGCCGGCGCCGAGAGGTTGTTGGTCGAGTGAGGCGAAGCACATCGAGCTCCGCGGAACAGCAGGCGCGGGGCAACTTCACCCCGCCGTCGCGCGCGGCGGCATCGCCTGTGGACGAGCCGGGCCCGCCCACGCCCGGCGGCAGCAGCAGCCGGCTGTCCCCGCGCAACTGGCGCGTACCCACCAGGCTGAACGCGATCCTCCTGATACCCGTGCTCGTGGGCCTGGTCATGGGCGGTTTCCAGGTCAAGAGCTCCATCGACACCTGGGACGAGGCCCGGAACGCCGAGCGGACGGCGCTGATCGTGCGCGCCGCCGCCGAGTACGGCCAGGCGCTCCTCAACGAGCGCGACCTCACCGCCGCCCCGCTCCTGCGGGCCACCACCCCGGAGAGCCGCCGGCAGCCGTCCGTCCAGAAGGCCTACGCCACGACGGACGCGGCGAAGCGGAAGTTCGACCAGGCGGTCGCGGACATGCCTCCCGGGCAGGGTCTGGAGCGGCGGCTCGTCCTGTTCCGGAACGAGGAGCCCCGGCTCGCCGAGCTGCGCCAGACCGCGTACACCACGAGCATGGACCCCGTGACCACCGAAGAGGGTTACGTCAAGGTCCAGCACTCGCTCATGGAGTTCTCCAACGAGCTGGGGCTCGGCACCGGCAACGTCACCAGCTTCGGCCGCACCCTCTACGCGGTCCAGCTCGCCAAGGCCGCCGAGTCCCTCCAGCGCTCCATCGGCACCCACCTCCTGGTGCGGCCGAGCGAGAAGCCGGACATCCGCGCCAAGCAGACGATCGCGTTCAACTCCTACAACTACCTGGAGCAGATCGCGATCGCCGAGTTCGTCTCCGGCGGCACCCAGGCCGACACGGACCGGCTCCAGTCGGTCATGTCGCGCAAGGCCACGGCGGGGCAGGAGCGCCTCCAGGCGGCGGGCCTCAATCCGCCGAAGGGCGAGGACGGTTCCGTCTTCACGGGCATGGCGCTGCGGATCGGCACCGGCGTCAGTCCCTCGGCCCTGGCGAAGGAGGACATCACTCCCGAGACCTGGATGGGCGCCGCCACCGCCAAGTTCGAGGGCTACAGCGAGATCGAGAACGAGCTCGTCGACCGGGCCGTGAACGAGGCGGCGTCCATCTCCGACGACGCCCGCCGGGACGCCGTCGTCAACGGCGCCATCGTGGTGATCGCCCTGCTGGCCGCGTTCATCCTGGCCGGGGCGGTGGCGCGGCAGATGAGCCGCTCCATGCACCGGCTGCGCACCGCGGCCTTCGGTATCGCCGAGCAGCGCCTGCCGATGCTGGTCGACCAGCTCTCCCGTACGGAGCCCGGCCGCGTCGACACCCGGGTGCAGCCGATCCCCATCGACACCCAGGACGAGATCGGCGAGGTCGCACGCGCCTTCGACCAGGTCCACCGCGAGGCCGTGCGGCTCGCCGCCGAGCAGGCCATGCTCCGCGGCAACGTGAACGCGATCTTCACCAATCTCTCGCGCCGCAACCAGTCGCTGATCGAGGGCCAGCTGACCCTGATCACCGACCTGGAGAACAACGAGGCGGACCCGGACCAGCTCGCGACCCTCTTCCGGCTGGACCATCTCGCGACCCGGATGCGCCGCAACGGCGAGAACCTCCTCGTCCTCGCGGGCGAGGAGCCCGGCCGCCGCTGGAACCAGCCCGTGCCGCTCGTGGACGTCCTGCGCGCCGCCTCGTCCGAGGTGGAGTCGTACGAGCGCATCGAGCTCACCGGTGTCCCGGAGACGGAGATCCACGGCCAGGCCGTGACCGACCTCGTCCATCTCCTCGCCGAGCTGCTGGAGAACGCCACCACCTTCTCCTCGCCGCAGACCAAGGTCCGGGTGACGGCGACCCGGCTGCCCGACGGCCGGATCATGATCGAGATCCACGACAAGGGCATCGGCCTGACCGCCGAGGACTTCGCCGACATCAACCACAAGCTGGCCAACCCGCCGACGGTGGACGCCGCTGTCTCGCAGCGCATGGGCCTCTTCGTGGTCGGCCGGCTCGCCGACCGGCACGGCATCCGCGTCCAGCTGCGCCCCTCGGGCGAGCAGGCGGGCACGACCTCCCTGGTCATGCTGCCGGACGCCATCACCCACGGCGGCGGCGGCGAGCCCGCGCCCGAGAACGACTTCACGGTCTCGCAGATCATCCCGGAGCAGCCGTCGTACGACGGTGCCCCGGTGCGTACGGCCGAGGAACTCGGCTTCGACGACTCCCGGTACGGGGAAGGCGCGCACGCGTCCGGCGGCCCGGGGCAACTCGACTCCGTGGGGCGCTCACTGGCCCGTGAGGAGCGCCGTGCCGCGCTGGAGGCCCAGTCCGGCGGGGGCCGCCCGCAGATCTACCAGGAGGACGGCCGGCAGTACGGGCTGCAGGAGTACCCCGCGCAGCCCGTGGCACCCCTGCAGCCCGTACAGCAGGCACAGCCCGTGCAGCAGGGTCAGCAGTCCGTTCCGGAGCTGCAGCAGTACCCGGCCGGCTATGACCGGAACTACGCGCCCCAGGGGTACGCCCAGGACACGGCCGGGCAGGCGTACGACGCGTTCCCGGCGCACGGCGGCCATCTGGAGCCCCAGACACACCAGGAGCCCCAGCAACACTCCGAAACCTCATATCCGGAAGCCGGGTACCCGCTTCAGGGAGTCTCCGAGCCGCAGTACGACGGGCAGTTCGCCCCCCAGCCCCACCAGGGAGAGTGGCCGGATCAGAGCACTTACCCGAGTACGTATGAGCCGGAGTACCGCCCCGAATCGGAATCTGCGGGCAGCGCCCCCACAAAGGGCGCCGAGCGCGTAGGCTTCGAACGTCCGGGACCCTCTTCGAGCGGTGGTCACGAGCTGACCGAGGCCGGTCTGCCCAGGCGCGGCTCCCAGCAGAAGTCGCAGCCGCAGCAGTCGCCTCCGGCGCAGCTGTGGCAGCAGCCCGTGGAGCAGGTCCCGCAGGCGCCGGGGAGCACCCGGACCGAGGCCGCCGACGGCAGCGACGGAGCCGCCGGCGCCAAGGACGGGCGCTCGACCAACGACGAGCGCTGGCAGCGGGCGGAGAAGCTGCGCGAGCCGAAGGCGGGCGGGATCACCTCGTCCGGCCTTCCGCGGCGCGTGCCCAAGGCCAACCTCATCGAAGGGACCGCCGAGCAGACCCCCCAGGGAGGCCCGCAGATCTCACGCGCGCCCGAGGACGTGCGTGGCAGGCTGAGCAACCTGCGCCGCGGTGTCCAGCGGGGGCGCAGCGCGGGAGCGGACACGAACGGACCGGCCACCTACGATCCCAACGGTGGCCCGGGCAGTACCTACAACCAGGAGCGTTAGTGTGAGCCCGATGAGCCAGGCGGCGCAGAATCTGAACTGGTTGATCACCAACTTCGTGGACAACACCCCCGGGGTGTCCCACACCGTGGTGGTCTCCGCCGACGGACTCCTGCTGGCGATGTCCGAGGGATTCCCGCGCGACCGTGCCGACCAGTTGGCGGCCGTCGCGTCCGGCCTGACCTCGCTGACCGCGGGAGCCTCCCGGATCTTCGAAGGAGGCGCGGTCAACCAGACGGTGGTGGAGATGGAGCGCGGGTTCCTCTTCATCATGTCCATCTCCGACGGCTCCTCGCTGGCCGTACTCGCCCACCCGGAGGCCGACATCGGTCTGGTGGGCTACGAGATGGCCCTGCTGGTGGACAGGGCGGGCACGGTGCTCACTCCGGACCTCCGCGCCGAGCTCCAGGGCAGTCTTCTCAACTAACCGGCAGACAGTGCCTTTCACGCCACCGCACCATAGGGTGCGGTGGCGCGGATCCACAGGGACGGGAACCGGCTACTCGCAGTCGGAGGAGGAAACGTGGCAACACCCCCGGGCGGACGCCCGTACGACGACGGTGCTCATCAGGTGCCTGGTGAGACCTACTCCCACGACGGCTACGCCTTTCCCTCCCCACCGAGCGGACAGGGTTCCCAGGAGCCCTACCAGCAGCAGCCGCACCAGCAGCACCAGCCGTACGACCCCGCGTACGACCCCCAGCGCTACCAGCCCCCGGCGCAGCGCCGGGCCCCCGAGCCCTCGTACGGGCACAGTACGCACAACCCGCTGGTGCGCCCGTACGCGATGACAGGCGGCCGGACCCGGCCGCGCTACCAGCTCGCCATCGAGGCGCTGGTCAGTACCACGGCCGATCCCGCGAGGCTGCAAGGGCAGTTGCCCGAGCACCAGCGGATCTGCCGCCTGTGCTTCGAGATCAAGTCCATCGCGGAGATCTCGGCACTTCTCTCCATCCCCCTCGGCGTCGCCCGGATCCTCGTCGCCGACCTGGCGGAGGCCGGACTCGTCGCCATCCACCAGCCCGGCGGCGAAGAGTCCGCCGGTGGTCAGCCAGATGTGACACTGCTCGAAAGGGTGCTCAGTGGACTTCGCAAGCTCTAGCGGCGGTGCAGCCCGCTCAACCACCAGCGCGAAGATCGTGGTGGCGGGCGGATTCGGCGTGGGCAAGACCACGTTCGTCGGCGCCGTCTCGGAGATCAACCCGCTGCGTACCGAGGCCGTGATGACGTCTGCGTCGGCGGGCATCGACGACCTCACGCACACCGGCGACAAAACCACCACCACGGTCGCCATGGACTTCGGCCGCATCACCCTGGACCAGGACCTGATCCTGTACCTCTTCGGCACACCCGGCCAGGACCGGTTCTGGTTCATGTGGGACGACCTCGTACGCGGCGCCATCGGCGCCGTCGTCCTCGTCGACACCCGCCGCCTCGCGGACTGCTTCCCCGCAGTCGACTACTTCGAGAACAGCGGACTGCCCTTCGTCATCGCCCTCAACGGCTTCGACGGACACCAGCCCTACAACCCCGAAGAAGTACGGGAAGCCCTCCAGATCGGCCCCGACACCCCCATCATCACCACCGACGCCCGCCACCGGGCAGACGCGAAGAGTGCCCTGATCACCCTGGTCGAACACGCACTCATGGCCCGCCTGCGCTAGGGCGTGTATCGAAAGTAGCGCCGTCCGCCCGGAGGGCGGGGCCTGCGGCGTCCGGTGCGTGCAATCGCAAGGCGGAGGGTCGCCCTCGTACTGGACGTACTTGGGTGATTCCGACAACGCAGCGAGTGTGCGTGCTGGGCGTCGCAGGCCAGGCGGGACTTTCGATACACGCCCTAGTGCGGTGACCGCCGCCGTTGTGCGAGCCCCCGGCCCCTGGGTGCACCAGGGGTGCGGGGGCGGTTGTTTTGGTGCGCCTCCGTCGGCGCGGGCCCCTGAGACCGGGCCCGTCCTCGAACGCCGGAGGGCCGCCTGGAGCCTGCCGCCCCCGGCCTCACGCTCAACCCGCGCCGGTGCGCGCGTACGCCGGGTCGGGCTGGGCACGCGCGAAGGCCCCGGCACTCCCACGTGGTGCCGGGGCCGGGGGGGGGCAGGGGTGGTGGTCAGCCCTGCCAGCTGTGGGAGGGCTGGAAGCCCCGCTGACGCTCCAGGCGGCGCCAGCCGGCCGTGGAGCGGCCGCGGACGGGCTCGGCGGGCACGGCCGCGGCACGGGCCAGCAGAACCGCGGTGATGGCGGCCAGTTCCTCGGGCTCGCAGTGGCCCTTCTCCACGCGCAGCAGCGACGCGGCGGACTCGGCAGGACGGGTGCTCATGATGGTCGGGCTCCGTTTTCTCCGCAGGATCACTGCGGGGGGTTGCCGTGCTTGCGGGACGGCAGGTCGGCGTGTTTCGTGCGGAGCATCGCGAGAGAGGCGATCAGCACCTCGCGCGTCTCGGTGGGGTCGATGACGTCGTCGACCAGACCGCGCTCCGCCGCGTAGTACGGATGCATCAGCTCGGACTTGTACTCCTTGACCATGCGCGTCCGCATGACCTCGGGTTCCTCGGCCTCGGCGATCTGCCTGCGGAAGATGACGTTGGCGGCACCTTCGGCGCCCATCACCGCGATCTCGTTGGTGGGCCAGGCGTAGGTGAGGTCCGCACCGATGGACTGGGAGTCCATGACGATGTAGGCACCGCCGTACGCCTTGCGCAGGATCAGCGAGATCCTCGGCACCGTCGCGTTGCAGTACGCGTAGAGCAGCTTCGCGCCGTGCCGGATGATTCCACCGTGCTCCTGGTCGACGCCCGGGAGAAAGCCGGGGACGTCCAGGAGAGTGATGATCGGGATATTGAACGCATCGCACATCTGGACGAAGCGCGCCGCCTTCTCGGACGCCTCGATGTCCAGGACGCCGGCCAGCGACTGCGGCTGGTTGGCGACGATGCCGACCACCTGGCCGCCGAGGCGGGCGAGCGCGCAGATGATGTTGCGGGCCCAGCGCTCGTGGATCTCCAGGTAGTCGCCGTCGTCGACGAGTTCCTCGATGACCTTGTGCATGTCGTACGGGCGGTTGCCGTCGGCGGGAACGAGGTCCAGGAGCATGTCCGAGCGCCGGTCGGCGGGGTCGTCACCGGCGACGGCCGGCGGGTTCTCGCGGTTGTTGGAGGGCAGCATCGCCAGCAGATAGCGGACCTCGGCGATGCAGGTCTCCTCGTCGTCGTACGCGAAGTGCGCGACGCCCGAGGTCTCGGCGTGCACATCCGCGCCGCCGAGGCCGTTCTGGGTGATCTCCTCGCCGGTGACCGCCTTGACGACGTCCGGGCCGGTGATGAACATCTGCGAGGTCTCGCGGACCATGAAGACGAAGTCGGTGAGCGCCGGGGAGTAGGCGGCGCCGCCCGCGCACGGGCCGAGCATCACGCTGATCTGCGGGATGACACCGGACGCGCGGGTGTTGCGCTGGAAGATCCCGCCGTATCCGGCGAGCGCCGAGACGCCCTCCTGGATCCGCGCGCCCGCTCCGTCGTTCAGCGACACCAGGGGGGCGCCGGCCGAGATGGCCATGTCCATGATCTTGTGGATCTTGGTGGCGTGGGCCTCCCCCAGCGCGCCGCCGAAGATCCGGAAGTCGTGGGCGTAGACGAAGACCGTGCGGCCTTCGACCGTGCCCCAGCCGGTGATGACACCGTCGGTGTACGGCTTCTTCGTCTCCAGGCCGAATCCGCTGGCGCGGTGCCGGCGCAGCTGCTCGACCTCGTGGAAGGAGCCCTCGTCCAGGAGCAGCGCGATACGCTCGCGCGCGGTCAGCTTGCCCTTGGCGTGCTGCGCCTCGGTCGCGCGGTCGCTGGGCCCGCGCAGGGCCTGCTCGCGCAGATCGTGCAGCTCGGCCACGCGCCCTCGCGCGTCGGCCGGCTCGCTGGAGGTCTCTTCCACAACGGTCATGCATCGACCCTACGGATCGGAACAAGAAAACCCTGCCGTTGACTCCGTACAGTCTCCGGACGTTTCTCCTGTCAGCCTTGAACAGAACCGTCCGCCGCGGCAGCCCAACCACCAGCTCCGGACCATCGCTGTTTGTAGAGGATGAACAAGAAGTTCAGCGGAGGGTCACGTCACAGCGGTGGCTCGACCCCGCCGTGCCGCCACTGAGCCGCAGGCGCAGGGCCCGGCCTGTGTCGAGTACCTCAAGATCGGGGTCGTGGCCGGCGACCGCGCGGACGGGGTGCCGCCAGGTGATCTCGACGGCTTCTCCGGAGCGTGCCGGATCACTGAGATGGATCACCGCGGTGCTGCTCCGTTCGCGTACCAGGACGGCGGCCGGACGGGTCGCGGTGAGCGGTCCCACCGTACCCGGCTGCCAGAAGTTCGCCGCGACCAGGCCCAGCCGGGGGACGGCGACGGCCTGCCGGGCGGCGGTGTTGGCGAGGATCTCCGGCCCTCCGCGACCGATGGCGCGGGAGGCGACGGTGGCGCGGTCCGCTCCGGGCATCAGCAGATAGTCGTAGGTGCGGTCGACCGGATCGGTCCCGTGGTCCAGCCACAGGGTCTGGTAGCGGCGGGCGGCGCGGTCGGTGGCGCCCGCGGTGTTGATGTCGCTCCAGGCTCCGGTGCGGTCCTCGCGCAGGGCGCGCAGGTCCCGGGTACCGAGCGGGAAGCCGTAGCTCCGGGTGATCCCGGCGGGCCGGGTCCAGGGGCAGTCCGGCCACAGGGAGCCGGGGGCGGGTGCCATGGCGGCGAGATGGGCGCCGGCGAGCCGGGCCGTCTCGGCGATACGGGAGGCGTAGGGCTCGGCGGAGGGGTCGTATCCGGTGCCGAGGGTGATCTCCAGCCAGCGGGCGCGGAGGCTGTCGTACGGGTCGGGGGGCGCCGTCTCCGGGGTCCGCGCGGAGCCCGCGGCGCGAGCTACCGTGGACGGGGAGAGGGCGAGAGCGCTTGCTCCCGACACGGCGAGAAAGGCACGGCGGGACCGGGCCGACGACGGTGACACGGGAGCCTCCCGAAGAGAACTGCCGCGACGCGGCCGCCGCGGAGATCCGGCCCGGGTTCCCGTGGCGGTCCTCGAACTTCCGTACAGACCGGGTGTGCTGAGGACGGACGCGACCCCTGGGCCATTCGCCCGGCCCGGCGCCGGTGAGGGCGTCGCCGGGCGTGATGGCGCGAGGACGGAAAGCGCTTGCGCCGATCCGTCACCAGCATTCGATCCCTACCCCGCTCCGGAGGCGTCTTCCGGGTGAACTTCCCAGCCGATCCCCAGAAGATGTTGAACTTTAAACGGAACTGCTCTACAGTGACACTCGTTGAAGCTTAAACAACAATCTCGTCCCCGCCGAGGAGCTCGCCATGGGTCTGTTCAACCGCAGCAAGTCCGCCACCACCACCGCCGCCCCGGTCGACCCGGCGCTCACCGCGCTCACGGGTGAGTACACGATCGACTCCGCTCACAGCAGCATCGGCTTCACCGTGCGGCACGCGATGGTCACCAATGTGCGCGGCTCCTTCCACGAGTACGAGGGCAAGCTGGTCCTGAACGGCTCCGACCCGGCCACCTCCCAGGCTTCGCTCGACATCAAGGTCGCGAGCGTCGACACCGGCATCGCCGACCGCGACAACCACCTGCGCAGCGCCGACTTCTTCGACGCCGAGCAGTACCCCCTGATGACGTTCCGCTCCACGCACGCCGAGCAGCTCGGCGGCGACAAGTACCGCGTCACCGGCGATCTCACGATCAAGGACGTGACCCGCCCGATCGCCATCGACCTGGAGTTCAACGGCTCCGCCACGGACCCCTACGGCAACGAGCGCGTCGGCTTCGAGGGCGGCGCCGAGCTGCTGCGCTCGGAGTGGGGCCTGACCTGGAACGCGGCGCTGGAGACCGGCGGTGTGATGGTCAGCGACAAGGTGAAGCTGAACCTGGACATCTCCGCGATCAAGTCCGCCTGACACCGGGCTCCACCCGCCGGGCCTTCCCCGTGCCCGGCCGGGCACCCAGAGCGCGCCCGCCCTGCCGCACTCCCCCCAGCGGCCGGGCGGGCGCTCTGCTGCCCGGGGCCGTCAGGGGGCCCGGGGCACACTCACCCGGGACCGGGACCGGGCCCCGGCGTCAGAAGCCGCCGCCGTCGAAGCCCCCGCCACCGCCGAAGTCCCCGCCGCCTCCGAAGTCGGAGGGGTTGAAGTCCGCTCCGGAGTGGTCGCCGCCCCCGAAGTCACCGGTGCCGAAGTCCCCGCCTCCGTACTCCGCCGCGTACGCCGGAGTGGACAGCATGGTGCCCAGCAGCGTGCCCGCCAGCAGGCCGGGGAGGAGGCCGCCGCCGAAGTAGCCGCCCGCCCAGGGGCCGTAGGCCGGGCCCGCCTCCCAGTACGGGCGGCGGCCGGTCTCCGTCTCGACCGTGCGGGCGGCCGGGTCCAGTCCGTCCTCCAGCCGGGTCGCGTCCGCCCGGCAGACCGGGACCTCGCGCGGGATCCCGCCGGGCGGGGTCCAGGTGGCGTCGGAGACCGAGGGGCCGTGGCGCGGGTCGAAGAAGCAGGGGGCCCGGCGTTCGGGCACGGGCGCGCCGGTGCGGCGGGCCTCCAGCACGGCCAGGCTGAAGCGGCCGTCCTCCAGGGCCCGGGTGACTCCCCGTACGTCGGAGGGGTGCAGGGCGGCGCCCATCCGGGACTTCGCCGTCTCGTAGGAGTCCAGCGCGCGCTCGTAGTCGGCGCGCATGGCGTCGTCGGCGCCCTTCTCCGAGGGGCGGAAGTCGAGACGGTCCAGTTCCTCGCCGTACGCGGTGATGTCCTCATCCACGACGACCCGCAGCTTTCCGAGTGCCGCCCGCTCCTCCTCGGCCTTCCTGGTGCGGTTGCGGCGCACCACGGCGTACGCGCCCGTGCCACCGGCCACCAGCAGGGCGCCGAAGGTGATCAGCGCGCCGGTGTTCATACTGCCGCCGTCCCCGGAGACACCCCAGGAGGCGGGGGCGCTGCCGCGCAGCTGGGGCAGGGCCTGGTCGGCGAAGTTGTTCAGCTGGGTGGCGGCGTCGGCGCCCGGGGGCGTCTTGACCGCGGTGACCAGGTTGCGCACCGCCGGGCCGGACATGACCGCGCGGTCCGCGCCCGCGTTGAAGCCGTCGCCGAGCCGGACGGCGTACAGGCCCGTGACACCGGTCTCGGTGCGGATGTTGCGCAGCACGGTGTCCGGGGAGAACGCGGGGGCGTTCGGCAGTACCGCGACAAACAGCGGCTTGTCCGCGTCCTCGATCTTCTTCGCGAGGGCGTCCGCGTCTGCCCGGGAGAGCTGCCCCGAGGCGCGCGGATCGACATAGACCGGGCCGTTCTTGAACGCCTGCGCCACATCGGCGGGGCCGGCGGCCGCGGGTGCGGCGGTCACCGTGACGGCACCGGTGGCCGCCTGCGCTCCCGGAGCCGTGACCAGAGCGGTCGCCGAGAGCGCCAGCAGCAGACCGGACAGTGCGGAACGCAGCCTGGTCCTCATCCTTCGACGCTACCCGAAAGGGGTAGTTTTCGGACAAGCGTCGTCGGTGCTATTCGGCCGGTTCGACACCCGCGCGCAGCAGCCCGTAGGTGTACGCGTCCTCCAGCGCCTGCCAGGAGGCGGCGATGACGTTGTCCGCGACGCCGACCGTGGACCACTCGCCGGTGCCGTCCCCGGTGGTGATCAGGACCCGCGTGGTGGACTCGGTGCCATGGCGGCCTTCGAGGATACGGACCTTGTAGTCGACCAGCTCCAGCTTGGCGAGCTGCGGGTAGAAGCGCTCCAGCCCGACCCGCATGGCGCGGTCGAGGGCGTTGACCGGGCCGTTGCCCTCCGCGGTGGCGACGATCCGCTCGCCCTTGGCCCACAGCTTCACCGTGGCCTCGTTGGCGTGGGTGCCGTCGGGGCGGTCCTCGACGATGGCCCGCCAGGACTCCGTACGGAAGTAGCGGTGCGCCCCGCCGGCGTCGTCCCCGCGCAGTTCACCGCGGAGCAGCAGCTCGAACGAGGCGTCGGCGGCCTCGTACGTGTAGCCCTGGGCCTCGCGCTCCTTGACCCGCTCGACGACCCGGCCGACCAGCTCGCGGTCACCGCCGAGGTCGATGCCGAGTTCCTTGCCCTTCAGCTCGATGGAGGCGCGGCCGGCCATGTCGGAGACCAGCATCCGCATGGTGTTGCCGACCTGCTCCGGGTCGATGTGCTGGTAGAGGTCCGGGTCGACCTTGATCGCGGAGGCGTGCAGTCCGGCCTTGTGGGCGAAGGCGGAGACACCGACGTACGGCTGGTGGGTCGAGGGGGTGAGGTTGACGACCTCGGCGATCGCGTGCGAGATCCGGGTCATCTCGGTCAGCGAACCCTCGGGCAGCACCTTCTTGCCGTACTTCAGCTCCAGCGCGGCGACGACGGGGAACAGGTTGGCGTTGCCGACGCGCTCGCCGTAGCCGTTCGCCGTGCACTGGACGTGGGTGGCGCCCGCGTCGACCGCGGCGAGGGTGTTGGCGACGGCGCAGCCGGTGTCGTCCTGGGCGTGGATGCCGAGGCGCGCGCCGGTGTCGGCGAGCACGGTGGAGACGACGGCCTGGATCTGCGCGGGCAGCATGCCGCCGTTGGTGTCGCAGAGGACCACGACGTCCGCCCCGGCGTCGGAGGCGGCCCGGACGACGGCCTTGGCGTACTCCGGATTGGCGCGGTAGCCGTCGAAGAAGTGCTCGCAGTCCACGAAGACCCTGCGGCCCTGCTCACACAGGTGGGAGACGGTGTCCCGGACCATCTCCAGGTTCTCCTCCAGGGTGGTGCGCAGGGCCAGCTCCACATGCCGGTCGTGCGACTTGGCCACCAGCGTGATCACCGGGGCGCCGGACTCCAGGAGCGCCCGTACCTGGGGGTCCTCGGCGGCCTTCCCGCCGGCGCGGCGGGTGGCGCCGAAGGCCACGAGCCGCGCGTTCCGGAAGGTGATCTCCTGGCGAGCACGCGCGAAGAACTCCGTGTCCCGCGGGTTGGCTCCGGGCCAGCCGCCCTCGATGAAGCCCACGCCGAAGTCGTCCAGGTGCCGGGCGATGGTCAGCTTGTCCGCGACGGTGAGGTTGATCCCCTCGCGCTGGGCGCCGTCACGGAGGGTCGTGTCGAAGACATGGAACCCGTCGCCGGTCTTCGCGTCCGCGCCCTTGTCCGTGGACTGTGTGGTCATGGCTGTGTTGCTCCTGTCGGATGAGTGGCTCCCGGAATTTCTGGCTCCACTTGCCCCCATCTTCGCGTGCGGTTCGCTCTCGGCCGGGGTCGGGGCCGGAAAACGAAAAAACCCCTCGCGGGTGCGAGAGGTCTGCGCGCGGGTCTGGGGCACGGTGAGCGCGTCGTACGGGGTGGTACGAGGCGGTCACTGCGGACCGGCGCGCCTGCTGCCGATAATCATGGCGAACGAAAGCACCCTGGCAGTTTGCCATACGCCCCCGGCATCCGGGCAACCGGTCTCACGATCCGGTCACCCGGATGCGGGTGTCGGTGTCCCCGGGACCGCGTGGGTCCCTGCGGGTGCGGGTGCGGGTGCTTCTGCGACCGGGGGCGGGGGCGGGTGCCTGTGTCCCCGGGCCGCCCGCCGCGCGGGACCTTGCACTACCCGCGCCCCTTGCGGGGCTCCGCCCCGGACCCCGCTCCTCAATCGCCGGAGGGGCTGATTTTGCCCGGCCCGCGAGTGAGCCGTAGGGGGTCGGTGGGTGTCGAGCCCGCCTTCCCGCCCCGGTTCTGGCTGTCTCACCCTCGTTCACCCGGTACTCCTGGCCAGTGACCTGCTCTCCTCCCCCCATGCGCCTGGTGCGTGAGTCACCTCTTGGGGGGTGAGTGAGCTGAAGGGGGCCGTGGGTGTCGAAAGGGAGAACGCGCGGAGGCCGCGAGGAACGAGCGGTCGAGCACGATCGACCGTCGACACACACTGAAGGCCCCCGGTGGGGGTCCCCCCGGGGGGAGTCTGGGGGAGAACCGAGCCACAAAAAAATACAGCGCGTCGGTCACCGTCCGGACCACGTTCCCACGGCCCACCCACCCAGCACCATCGACCACCACCCCCACCAAACGCCCCCCGGCGGGGGTCCCCGGGACGGAGTCTCCGGAACAACCGAGCCGCACAACAACCCTCGCCCCGCTCACCGCACACCCATCCCTCACCGAACCCACTGAACCCACCGCCACCCCACACCCCGACGACCCCGCCCTCCCCCACCACCACCAAACGCCCCCAACAACACCACCCCCTACGGAGCCGGAACCTCGTTCTTGGAGAGGGCCGGAGCGGAGGCCACGGGCGGCGTGGCGGAAACACGGGCCAGATCGATGTCCCGCGTCTCACGCATCGAGAGGTACACGACCAGCGACACCGCCGCGCACCCCGCCACGTACCAGGAGAAGCCCGACTCCATCCCCGCGTCCTTGAACCACAGCGCGACGTACTCCGCCGTGCCGCCGAAGAGCGCGTTGGCGATGGCGTACGGCAGGGCGACCCCCAGCGCCCGTACCCCCGTGGGGAAGAGTTCCGCCTTCACACACGCGTTGATGGAGGTGTAGCCCGTGATGACGACGAGCGCGAGGAGCGAGAGGCCCAGCGCGGGCCAGAAGGACCCGGCGTGCCGGAGCATCGACATGATCGGAACGGTCAGGAACGTCGAGCCGAGCGCAAACGTGATGAGCAGCGGACGGCGGCCGACGCGGTCGGAGAGCCGGCCCGCGAGGGGCTGGAGACAGGCGAAGACGATCAGCGCGCAGAAGGAGACGAGCGTCGCCGTCTGCTTCGGCAGCCCCGCGGAGTTGGACAGGTACTTCGTGAGGTACGTGGTGTACGTGTAGTACGCGACCGTCCCGCCCATCGTCAGCGCGATGACCAGGAACGCCTCCCGCTTGTGCGCCAGCAGGGCCCTGATGGTGCCCCTCCCCCGCCGGGGTGCCCGCGCCCGACTCCTCGTACACGTCCGTCTCCAGCATGTTGCGCCGCAGGTAGAAGACGACCGCCGCGCCGAGGGCGCCGACGATGAACGGAATGCGCCAGCCCCAGCTGTGCAGCGCGTCGTCGGACATCGTGCGCTGAAGAATGATCTGGATGCCGAGCCCGAGGATCTGCCCCGCGGTCATCGACACGTACTGAAAGCTGGAGGCGAACCCCCGGTGTCCCGGCGCGGACGCCTCGGTGAGATAGGTCGCGCTGGCCGCGTACTCACCGCCGACGGACAGCCCCTGGAGCAGACGGGCGATCAGCAGCACGGCCGCGCCGCCGTATCCGGCGACCGAGTACGTCGGAGCGACGGCGATGAGGATCGCGGCGGCGGACATCAGGGTGACGGTGAGGGTCAGCGCGGCCTTGCGGCCCTTGCGGTCGCCGACCCGCCCGAGGAGCCAGCCGCCGACCGGGCGCATGAAGAAGCCGACGGCGAAGATGCCCGCGGTGTTCATGAGCTTGGCGGTGTCGTTCCCTTCGGGGAAGAACGCGCCCGCGAAGTACGTGGCGAAGCTCGCGTAGACGAACCAGTCGAACCACTCGACCATGTTCCCGGCGGAGCCGACCCAGATCTTCTTCCAGTGCTCTCGTCCCATGGGCGGAACCGTGCCGGAGGGCCGATGAGCGGACAAGGGTTGCCATGGCAACGATCGGGATTACTTGCGTTCTTTGCGTTCCCGCCCTGGCAAGGGGCCTCTGAGCACGGCAGGCGTATTCCGTCAGACATTCGGCAGCAGGAGCGAATCGGCCAGAAATTCGCTTACGTGATCGAGTACCTGGGAACGTCCCGTACCGGGAATCCCGACGGCTACGTGGACGCTGAACCCGTCGAGGAGCGCGCGGAGCCGGGCGGCGAACCGGGCGGGGTCGACCGGCCGGAACTCCCCGTGCGAGATCCCCTCGGCGAGCAGCGCCACCAGGTCCCGGTGCCAGGCCGCCTCGATCGCCGCCTGCCGGGCGCGGGCGTCGTCGTCCATGTTCTGCGAGCGGTTCCAGACCTCCAGCCAGAGCGACCAGTGCGGGTCGCGGGGCCCCTCGGGGATGTACAGCTCCACATATCCGCGGAGGCGTTCGGCCGCCGGGGTCCGCCGGGACAGCAGCGAGCCGCGTTCCGCGCCCAGGCGGCCCTCGCTCCACTCCAGGGTCCGCAGCAGCAGTTCGTCCTTGGTGCGGAAGTAGTAGAGGAGATGGCCGCTGCTCATGCCGACGTCCCGTCCGAGCCCGGCCATGGTGAGCCCGTCGAGCCCGTGTTCGGCGATGGTGGCCATGGCGGCGGCGAGGACGGACTCGCGGGGCGGCGCGATGTTCCGCCGCCGGGAGCCCTCCCGGCGGGTCATCCGCCCGCCTCCCCGCGACCGGTCCGACCGGCCTCGTCACGACCGTACGAGTGACGGCGGCCCGAATCCGGACCAGCCGGGCCCCCACCCACCACGTCCCCACCGTTCGAGTTCCAACCGGTCGCGTCCGGAACAGCCGAGCCCCCACCCACCAAGCCCCAACCGTTCAAGTCCCAACCGTTCAAGGTCCAACCGGTCGAGTCCGGGCCGGCCGGGTTCGGCCGCCGAAAGCCGTCTCGTGGCAACAGATTCACCCGTACGTTCTACCGGATCGCGCCCCTCGCCTCGCGACGGTTTTCCCTGCGACCGCGAGACGGGGCACATGGCAAGTGCGCCGAGAGGCGGCGGGGGCGGCACGGCCCCGGACCGCGGGACCGCACGGCCTGCGGGCGGAGCTGGCACGGAATGCGTCATGGCCTGTCACCCAGCGGTAAGGACACCCTTCCTGGGGCCTCCTAGCCTCTGAGTGCGGAAAAAACCCGCACCTCACCTCTCTCTTGGAGGAACCTTGCCCCGTCGCTCCCATGCCATCAGAGTCGGTGCTCTCGCGACAGCGCTGCTGGGCTCCCTGCTCATCGCGGCCCCCGCGGCGAGCGCGGCCGAGAGCGCGCCCGGCGCACCGAGCGCGGCCCGTGGCCCCTTGCACTGCCCCGCTATCACCCCGTGGGACGACTACGACGCCAACGGCACCGGAGTGACCATCGGCGGCTCGCACCCCATCCGCCACGAGCCCACGTCCAGCTGCGCCGGCCACCGCACCCTGCCGAGCGGCACGCACTTCAGCATCCACTGCTCGCACGTGAACGAGGCGGGCAACCGCTGGTACCACATCGCCGTGAAGATCAGCGGCGTGACGTACTACGGCTGGATCTACTCCGGCAATGTCAGCGTCTCCCACCACAACCCGGCCACCGAGCACTGCCACAACTGATCGGGCGACGCGGAGGGCCGCCCCTGCACACCCGGCACCACGGGCCCTCCGCGTCCTCACCCCCACGACGTCAGTGGCCCACCGCGGGCTGCTGCTGGGTGATGCAGTGAATGCCTCCGCCGCCCGCGAAGATCGTCCGGGCGTCGACGAGGGTCACCTCACGGTCCGGATACAGACGGCGGAAGAGCGCCGCGGCCTGTTCGTCGCGCGGGTCGTCGAAGGCGCAGAGCACCACTCCGCCGTTGCAGACGTAGTGGTTGATGTACGAGTAGTCGGCCCAGCCGCCCTCCTCGTTGCGTACGGCCGTCGGCGCCGGGACCTCGATCACCTCGATCGGGCGGCCCCGGGCGTCGGTCTGCGTACGGAGGAAGGCCACGTTCCCGCGGCAGAGTTCATGGTCCGGGTGGGCCGGGTCGGGCTGGGTGTGGGCGACGATCACTCCCGGCCCTGCGAAGGCGGCGACGATGTCGACATGGCCGAGAGTGCCGTAGCCGCTGGGGGCGCCCGCATGCCGTTCCGCCGGTGTCGGAGGGTAGTCGGCCGTCAGACCGCGCTCCAGCCAGATCGCCTTGCTCGTGCCGAGCCTGGCGTGGATCTCCTCCTCCACCCCGGCCCTGGTCCAGCCGGGGTTGCGCTCCGGGCCGAGTTGCACGGTCTCCGTCAGCAGGACCGTGCCCTCGCCGTCCACATGGATACCGCCGCCCTCGTTGACCAGGGGCGAGCTGTGGACGGGCACGCCCACGAGGTCCGCGATCTCGCGGGCGATCCGGGAGTCGTGGTCCCAGCGGGCCCACTCCTGGGCACCCCAGCCGTTGAACACCCAGTCCACGGCGGCCAGCCGGGTGCCGTCGGTGACGAAGGTGGGGCCGATGTCCCGCATCCAGGCGTCGTCGAGGTCGCGTTCGACGAGGTCGATGTCCAGGCCGAGGAGCGCCCGCGCGTCCTCGCTCTGACCGGGACCCACGACCATGGTGACCGGCTCGAACCGGCGTACGGCACGGGCGACCCCGGCCCAGGCGCGGCGCGAGGCGGCGAGGTCCTCACCGCTGAAGGTGGTGTTGGGGACCGGCCAGGCCATCCAGGTGCGCTCGTGCGGGGCCCATTCGGGCGGCATACGGAACATGCTGTGTCGTCCTTGAGGGGAAACGACCCGGGAGAGGCCGGGCCGGGGGTCGGGGCGTTCGGGTCGGGGAGTTTCGGTCCGAGGCTCAGGAGGAGATTCCGGCCGGGGGTCACAGGAAATTCAGGCGGAAGCTCAGAGAAAATTCAGAGGAAGTAGAGCCGGTTGAGGGAGATCGACTCCGCCGGTCCGGAGCGGATCGGATCTCCGTCGAGGGTGACCAGTCCGGTCCGGCCGTCCACGCCCACATCGCCGATCCGGGAGTTGAGGCGGAGGTCGGCCGGCCCGATCCCGCGGGTGCCGCGGACGGCGACCCGGCGGCGGCGCGTCGGCATGAGGTCCGCGCCCAGGTCCACGGCGGCGCGGGCGACGAAGGCGACCGAGATGTCGGCGGGTGTGGCGCCGTACGCCCCGAACTGCGGCCCCAGGACGAGCGGTTCACAGGTGTCCGTGGCCGCGTTGGGGTCGCCCGTCACTCCGTAGGCCGGGAAGCCCGACTTCAGTACGAGCTGGGGCTTCGCGCCGAAGAACCGCGGCTGCCACAGCACGATGTCCGCGAGTTTGCCCACTTCGATCGAGCCGATCTCGTGCGCGAGGCCGTGGGCGACGGCGGGGTTGATCGTCAGCTTGGCGAGATAGCGCAGGACGCGTCCGTTGTCGTCGTGGGGGCCGTCGCCGTCCAGGGGGCCCAGCTCGGCCTTCATCTTCCCGGCCATGGCGAAGGTGCGGCGTACGGTCTCGCCCGCCCGGCCCATGCCCTGGGCGTCGGACGAGGTGATCCCGATCGCCCCGAGGTCGTGCAGGACGTCCTCCGCCCCCATCGTCCCGGCGCGGATGCGGTCCCGTGCCATCGCGGCGTCGCCGGGGAGGTCGGTCTTGAGGTCGTGTACGGAGACGATCATCCCGTAGTGCTCGGCGACGGCGTCCCGGCCGAAGGGGAGGGTCGGGTTGGTGGAGGAGCCGATGACGTTCGGCACGCCCGCCATCCTGAGCACATTGGGCACATGCCCGCCGCCGCAGCCCTCGATGTGGAAGGCGTGGATCGTACGGCCGTCCAGGACCCGCAGGGTGTCCTCGACGGACAGGCACTCGTTCAGGCCGTCGCTGTGGAGGGCGACCTGCACATCGTGGTCCTCGGCGACCCTCAACGCCGTGTCCAGCGCGCGGGTGTGGGCGCCCATGTCCTCGTGGACCTTGAAACCGGACGCGCCGCCCTCGGCGAGGGCCTCCACCAGCGGGGCCGGGTCGGAGGACGAGCCCCGGGCGAGGAAGCCGATGTTGACGGGCCAGGCGTCGAACGCGCCGAAGGCGTGCCTCAGGGCCCAGGGCGAATTGACCCCCACGCCCCACACCGGGCCGAACTCCTGGCCGATGACCGTGGTCACTCCGGAGGCGAGCGACGCCTCCATGATGCGCGGCGACAGCAGGTGGACATGGGTGTCGACGGCCCCGGCGGTGGCGATCAGGCCCTCGCCGGAGACGATGGTCGTCCCTGTGCCGGTGACGACGTCCACACCGTCGAGCGTGTCGGGATTGCCCGCGCGTCCGATGCCGGAGATACGGCCCTCGCGGATGCCGATGGAGACCTTGCGGATGCCCTGGACGGCGTCGATGACGAGGACGTTGCTGATGACGATGTCGCAGGTCTCGCGCACGGCGGCCGCCTTGAGGTGCAGTCCGTCGCGCGCGGTCTTGCCGAAACCTGCCAGGAACTCGTCGCCGGGCCGCTGGGAGTCGGACTCGACCCGGACGACCAGCCCGGAGTCCCCGAGGACCACCCGGTCCCCGGCGCGGGGGCCGTGCACGGCCGCGTACTCATGGGGGTCGATGCCGGTCATCGGTGGGTCTCCACGGGGGTGTCAAGGGGCACGGTCGCCTCCGGCGTCGCGGTCGCCTCGGACTCGTCGGTCACGGATACGCCCGACGGGGACACGGCGGTCGCGGACAGGCCGTTCACGGACACAGCCGTCGCGGGCACGGGGATCGAGGACGCTGCGGGCAGGGTCACATCCGGCGCGGACGCTGCCATCGCGGGCGCGGCAGCCGCGCGCACCGCATTCACGGACACGGCATTCACGGGCACGGCCGACGCAGGCGCGGCAGCCGCGGGCACGGCCGCCGCCGCCCTGGCAGTCACGGCCGCCGCCCAGGCGGGCGCCGGGAAGCCGGTACGCCGAGCCAGGGACCCGGGGCTCAGGCACGCCGACCGGGGCCCGGCCGGCGCCGGGTGGTCCAGGAGCCGCGGACGCATCCGGGTCTCCGTCCCGGCCCGGGGTGAGAGCAGCCCGGTCGCCGCGACCACCGCCACCACCCCGAACACCAGGAGCAGCAACGGCACCAGGGGCAGCTCCGGCACCGGGAGCGACGCGGGAACCGACAGTACGGCCGAGTCGGGGCCCGAAGGCCGTTCGGCCACCGCGACCAGGGCGACGAGCGGAATCACCGGCCGGCCCCGAGATATCCGCAGGCCGCCGCCCGCCGCAGGGCCTCCTCCTTCGCACCGGGGGCGTCCAGCGGGCCGTCCACCAGGCCCGCGAAGCCGATCGCCACCCGCGCACCGCCGATGGGGACGAGCCCGACCTCCGACACACCGCCCGGGTCGAAGCGGACCGAGGAGCCCGCGGGGACGGACAGTCGCATGCCGTACGCCGCCGAGCGGTCGAAGTCGAGGCGGGGGTTGGCCTCGAAGAAGTGGAAGTGGGAGGTGACGCTCACGGGGACGGGCGCGGTGTTGCGGACGGTCAGCCGTACCGCGGGCTCCGGCTCGGGCCGGGCGGGTCCGGGGAGGACCGCGCCGGGAGCCGCGGCACCCAGTCCGCCGCCGCCGATCGGGTCGGAGACCACGGCGAGGCGGGAGCCGTCGTCGAAGACCGCCTCCACATGGACCTCGGTCACCACATCGGCGACACCGGGCAGGACGTCGTCGGGCCCGAGCACGGACCGCGCCGCCTCGATCGCCTCCGCCAGTCTCCGCCCGTCGCGGGCGGCCTCGCAGACCGTGTCCGCGATCAGCGCGGTCGCCTCGGGCACATTGAGCCGCAGGCCCCTGGCCCGGCGCGCCCGCGCCAGCTCGGCCGCGCCGAACAGCAGCAGCCGGTCCCGCTCCGTGGGGGTCAGTCGCATCCCGCCACACCTCCTTTAGAGCGTCACTCTAACGTGAGGCGTACCGAAGAGAAGGATCGGATCAGTACATTTCGAGCGATGCTCGACCATCGGCGCTAGGAAACGGTCCGGTGCAGGTCCGCCGCGTATGCCTCGATCGCCCCGCGGAACGCCCGCACGGACGGGTCCTCGCCGGTCTCCGCGACCAGTTCGAGCAGCAGCCGTACGGACTCCTCGTACCGGCCGGTGTTGTAGAGCGCCATGCCCAGGAACGCCCGCAGCCCGCCGTGCCCGGGGAACTCCGCGACCGCGTCCCGCAGCGTCCGTTCGGCCTCCTCGTACCGCCCGAGGACGCGGTAGGTACTGCCGAGGCCGAGCAGCGCCTCGCTCCGGTCGGCCCCGGTGAGCCCGTCGCCCGCCAGCGCGCGCCGGTAGAACGGCACGGCCTCGGCCTCCCGTTCGAGGACGTCGTGCGCCCAGGCGGTCTGGTACGCCACCTCGGCGTCGTCGGGCCACCGCTCCGACAGCGCGACCAGCCGCCGCCGGGCCTCTTCCCTCGTGCCCTCGTCCCCCGACTCCCGCAGCCGTACCGCCTCGGCCAGTTCGCGATCCCGCTCCGATACCGTCATGCCCCCATCCTCACCGATGCGGGGACGGGGGCACGGGCGACGGCGGGTCGGCGTCAGCCCAGTTCGTGCATCCAGCCGTGCTCGTCGGCCGCGACTCCGGTCTGGATGTCCAGCAGGGCCTTGCGCAGCTTCATGGTCACCTCGCCGGGCTCCCCGTCGCTCTGGGTCCACTCGCCGCCCGCGGACTTGACCAGTCCGACGGGGGTGATCACCGCGGCCGTACCGCAGGCGAAGACCTCCGTGAGGGTGCCGTTCCCGGTGTCGCGCCTCCACTGGTCGGTGGAGATACGCCCCTCCTCGGACTCGTAACCGAGGTCCTTGGCGAGCTTGAGCAGCGAGTCGCGGGTGATGCCCGCGAGCAGGGAGCCGGTCAGTTCCGGGGTGACGATGCGGTCCCCGTACACGAAGTACAGGTTCATGCCGCCCATTTCCTCGACCCACTTGTGCTCCAGCGCGTCCAGCCAGACGACCTGGTCGCAGCCCTTGTCGGCGGCTTCGGCCTGGGCGAGGAGGGAGGCCGCGTAGTTGCCGCCGGTCTTGGCGAAGCCCATGCCGCCGGGGACCGCGCGGACGTAGTTCTCGGAGAGCCAGACGGAGACCGGGCGGACGCCGCCGGGGAAGTACGCGGAGGCCGGGGAGGCGATGACGATGAAGAGGTACTCGTTGGCCGGGCGGACCCCCAGGCCGACCTCGGTCGCGATCATGAACGGGCGCAGATAGAGCGACGCCTCGCCACCGTGGGCCGGGACCCAGTCCCTGTCCTGCCGGACCAGGGCGTCACAGGCCGCGATGAACGTTTCGGCAGGAAGCTCGGGCATGGCGAGCCGGCGGGCGGAGCGCTGGAAGCGCTCGGCGTTGGCGTCGGGGCGGAAGGTGGCGACCGAGCCGTCGGGGCGGCGGTACGCCTTCAGCCCCTCGAAGATCTCCTGCGCGTAGTGCAGGGTCATGTTGGCGGGGTCGATGGACAGCGGCGCGTATGGCGTGAGCTGGGCGTCGTGCCAGCCGCGGCCCTCCGTCCACTTGACCGTCACCATGTGGTCGGTGAAGTGGCGGCCGAATCCGGGGTCGGCCAGGATCGCCTCGCGTTCCGCGTCGGACAGCGGGTTCGCGGACGGCTTCAGCTCGATCGTGGGCGTCGTCATGAGTGCAATGTCCTTCACCGTTGGATTGACGGACCGCGCTCACGCCACTGGTGGTGCTAGGACGTCCAAGCATTCCCGCATGCCACGGCCCGGTTCGATTATCGCTTGGCCGGGTCGGTGCGAGAAACGGGGTGCAGCGTGCTGACAGCGGTCCTGGGTTTGATGGTGCACCCGGCGGCCGCACAGAAGAAGCCGCCGGACGCGGAATGCGACCCGGCGGCTTCTGTGGGAATCGTCGGGTCAGCTCGCTACTCGTACCGCGAGCGCGTCGCCGATCTGCTCCGTGGTACGGACGGTGTCACCGCGCTCCGCGAGATCGGCGGAGACGGCTTCCTCGATCCGCGCCGCCTCGGTCTCGTAGCCGAGGTGCCGCAGAAGGAGGGCGACGGACAGGATCGTGGCCGTCGGGTCGGCCTTTCCGGTGCCGGCGATGTCGGGCGCCGAACCGTGGACGGGCTCGAACATCGACGGGAAGGCGCCGCTCGGGTTGATGTTCCCGGACGCGGCCAGACCGATTCCGCCGGTCACGGCGGCGGCGAGGTCGGTGAGGATGTCACCGAAGAGGTTGTCGGTGACGATGACGTCGAAGCGCTCGGGCTGGGTGACGAAGAAGATCGTCGCGGCGTCGACGTGCAGATAGTCGGTGGTGACCTCGGGGTACTCCCGGCCGACGGCGTCGAAGATGTTCTTCCACAGGTGGCCCGCGTGGACGAGCACGTTGTTCTTGTGGACGAGCGTCAGCTTCTTGCGGGGGCGGGCGTCGGCGCGCGCATACGCGTCACGGACGACCCGCTCCACTCCGTACGCCGTGTTCAGGCTGACCTCGGTGGCGACCTCGGCGGGCGTGCCGGTGCGCAGCGAGCCGCCGTTGCCCGTGTACGGGCCCTCGGTGCCCTCGCGGACGACGACGAAGTCGATGTCGGGGCGGCCGGCGAGGGGAGTGGCGGTGTTCGGGAACAGCTTCGACGGACGCAGATTCACGTAGTGGTCGAAGGCGAAGCGCAGCTTCAGCAGCAGGCCGCGCTCCAGCACACCGGAGGGCACGGTGGGGTCGCCGATGGCACCGAGCAGAAGGGCGTCATGCCCCTTGAGGGCTTCCAGTTCCGCGTCGGGGAGGGTCTCCCCGGTGCGGTGCCAACGCTGGGCGCCGAGGTCGTACTCCTTGGTCTCCAGCTTCACGTCCTGCGGAAGGACGGAGGTCAGGACCTTCAGGCCCTGGGCCACGACCTCCCGGCCGATGCCGTCACCGGGGATCACTGCGATGTTGAGGCTGCGAGACATGAGGGCACCCTACTCGTCGTCCCAGCCCATGACATCGCACGTCCACGTTGTGGACAGCGGCAGGCCGTCACGGCGGTTGTCACGGCAGGTGGTCACGGCCGGTCGTCATGGCGGATCGTCGCGGGGCTCCGCGGTGGCCGGAGCGTTCCCGCGGGCGGGTACGGCGTCCGGGTGCTCGGCCCCCGGAGGCAGGGCCTGCGGCCCACGGGCCGGCATGCCGGGGAACGGTTCGGGGGTCAGTGACCCGTGGCGCCGCCGTTGTCACGGCGGTCGAGCGCGCGCTGCAGCGCCGCCGCGGCGTTCTTGCGGTCGGACTCGTTCGGACGGCGGGCGGCGTGTCGGACACGGCGGACGGTCTCGGCGGACATGGTGATCGACTCCTTGAGATCACGGGGATTTCGAGGCGCCGGATGGGGCGGGGAGCGTGCCGCAGGGGTTGCCTGCCGGGGGCACTGGCTCACGACCGCCCTTCGCTGGATCGAGCGAGACGTTCGGCTCCTACAAAAGTAGGGCAGGCACGCGCTTCTGTCTCTACAAATAGTCGGACTTCCTACTATCTGAGACGGAGATCATGGAACCCACTGGTCAGCGGTCTCTACGGCGTCAGGCTCTGGAGGCCCACCACCCGCAGCAGCCGGAGCCGCTCATACGCCTCGGTGCCCGGCCGCGCGCTGTGCACGATCAGCAGCTGACCCCGGTCCGCCCCGATCAGGACCTCGCAGTCCAGCTCCAGCAGTCCGACGACGGGATGGACGAACCGTTTGACCGACGCGCGGCGGACCGCCACCTCGTGACGCTCCCAGAGCGCGGCGAACTCCGCGCTCCCGGCGAGCAGTTCGGCGACCAGCCCCGCCGGCCCGGGGTCGGCGGGCCGGGAGGCGAGCACCGCCCGGAGCTGGGCCACATGCAGGCGCGTGTGCCGCTCGTGGTCCTCGGGCGGGAACAGTTCCCGCACCGGCGGGTCGGTGAACCACTGCCGGATGATGTTGCGGCCCGGCCACCACTCCCCCGCCAGCGCGTCGGCCATCGCGTTCTGCGCCAGCACCTCGCCCCAGTCGCTCATCACCTGCGCGGGCGCGTCGTACAGCCGGTCGAGCACCAGCAGCAGACCGGGCCGC
This sequence comes from Streptomyces sp. NPDC004609, assembly GCF_042873655.1. Lineage (NCBI taxonomy): Bacteria > Bacillati > Actinomycetota > Actinomycetes > Kitasatosporales > Streptomycetaceae > Streptomyces > Streptomyces sp. NPDC004609. The sequence continues at coordinate 145,096 of NZ_JBIALS010000009.1, forward strand.
ACATGCCCGACCGGGCCCTGCGGGGCGCGCGGCGGCTCCTGACCGGCGAGATGGAAGAGGTGATCCCGCTCGTCGTCGCTCAGGCGCAGCGCCCTGGCCAGGGCGGACAGCATCTGGCGGGAGGGGCAGGAGCCGCGGGACTGTTCGAGCCGGGTGTAGTAGTCGGCGGACATTCCGGTCAGCCGGGCGACCTCCTCCCGCCGCAGTCCGGGCGTACGGCGGCGGGCGCCCTCCGCCAGGCCCACATCGGCGGGGGCCAGCCGCGCACGGCGGCGGCGCAGGAAGTCGGCGAGTCCGGTCCGGTCCACCGCTCCAGCATGATCGGGCGGCCCGTCCGTATCCAGTGCGCAGCCTGGGAGTGCCGGTCCCCGGATACGCGCGTCTCTCCCGCCCCGCGGCCCGGCGGCCCACGGTGGGGACGGACGCCCCGCGGTGGTGACCCCCGCGGCGGCGACGGACGAGAGGAGAACACGATGCTGACTCTGGTGACCGGCTCCACGGGCGAGGTCGGGCGGCGCTTCGTCCCCCGGCTGCTGCAACGCGTGACCGTACGGACCGGTGACACCGTCCGGGTCCTGGTGCGGGACGAGGAGCGGGCCGCGCCGTTCGCCGCGCTCGGCGCGGAGGTCGCGGTGGGGGATCTGCGGGACGGGGCGAGCGTGCGCAAGGCGCTGTCGGGGGCGGACGCGGTGGTGAACATCGCGGCGGCCTTCCGGGGGGTGCCGGACGAGGAGGCGTGGGAGGTGAACCGGGACGCGGCGCTCGCGCTCGGACGGGCGGCCCTGGACGCGGGCGCCCTCCGCTTCGTCCAGGTGAGCACGAATCTCGCGTACGGCGCGGGGCGCGGCCGGCCGCTGCTGGAGGACGACGCGACCGTGCCCGGCGGCTCGCTCTGGGGCGCGTATCCGGCGGCGAAGGCGGAGGCGGGCGCCGGGCTGCTGGCGCTGCACCGCGAGCGCGGCCTCGACGTCCGGATCGGGAGCCTCTCCTTCGTGTACGGGGAGGGTGATCCGCATCTGGCGCAGTCGCTGATGTGGGCGAAGGACTGGGCCGCGCACAAGCGGCTCCAGATGGTGCATCACGCGGATGTGGCGCAGGGGCTGATGCGGCTGCTGTACGCGCCGGGAGCGGCCGGGCGGATGTACAACATCGCGGACGACGCCCCCGTGTCCGCCGCCGAGCTGCACCTGCTGAACGGGGTGCCGCTGCCGGAGGGCGCGTCGGAGCGCGACGACCCGGACCCCTGGCACGGGATGGTGTCGAACCTGCGGATCAGGGAGGAGCTGGGATTCAGGCCGCTGTACCCGTCGGTGTGGACGGCGCGGGACGCGGGGGCGCTCTGACGTTCATACGCGGGGGCGGGGCGGGCCCGGTGTTCGTGTACGGGTGCCGGTGAGGCCGGCCGCCCGGTACGGGGCGGAGGGGGCCGCCCGTCATGGCCCCGCCGGCCTGCCCGCCCTGACGGCCCGCCCGCCCCGCCCGCCATGCAGGCCTGCTCGCCCTGATGCAACGTCAGAAAACATCCCCGTCACGCCAGTCGAAGGCCAGCGCGCCCGGCTCCCCCGAGCCCGGAACCGTGCCCCACAGATACGTGGTGTCCTCCTCGTCGGGGAACGGCACCGCGCCGTCGGGCCCCAGCGCTTCGAGCCGCCCGGGCCACAGCCGCCAGCCGCGTGACATATACAGACCCGCGCCCTCGGGCGACGCCGACAGCGCCCCGAACACATAGGCGCGCTCGACGATCTGCTCCAGCGCCTCCATCAGCCCGCCGCCGATGCCCCGGCGCCGGTGGCCGGAGTGGACCGCCACGCCCTCGACGTATCCCACGCGGTACGAGCGCCCCCGGTGCCGCGCCCGCCGCATGACGACGGAGCCGTGGCCCACCAGAAGGCCGTCGGGGTCACGGACGAGGGCGTGGACTCCACCCAGCGTGTGCTCCCAGTCCTCCTCGGCGAAGTCGCCGTCGAAGGCATGGTCCAGCAGCGCGCGGATCTCGGCGAGTTCGGCGGGAGTGAGGAGATGGGTGTGGGCGGTGCGCGGCGACTCGTACATACGCAGCAGCCTCGCAGGCCCCATGCCTACCAGCTACTCATTTCCACCTGAGTATCTGCTCCGTGGTGAGGGGTCCGTCACACGGCCAGAGTTGGCCCTATGAACGGCCTCTACGCTCTCAAGCCCTGGTACGCGGCCCGGCTCGCCGGAGTGCGCGGCGCGCTGGTCCGCCGTGAGGTGTCTCCCGACACGCTGACGGCGCTGGGTGTGCTGAGCGCGGGCGGTGCGGCGGCGGCGCTCGCCTGGCTGCCCGCCCCGCTCGCCGCGCTCCCCGTAGCCGTTCTCCTCGCGGCGCGGCTCGCCTTCGCCAATCTCGACGGTGCGCTCGCCCGCGACACCGGCCGCACCACCCGGCGCGGGGCGGTGCTCAACGAACTCGGCGACCGGGCGGCCGATCTGCTGGTCCTGGCCGGGTTTCTGACCCTGGCACCGCTGTGGCTGGTGGCGGTCGCCGCGCTCGGCGCGACGCTGCCGTCCTGGGTGTCGCTGGCCGGCGCGGCGGCCGGTGCCCCGCGCCGCAACGGCGGCCCGGTCGGCAAGACCGAGCGCTGTCTGCTGGTGGCGGTCGCCGCGGCGACGGGCTGGGCGGTACCGGTCCTGGCCGTGATCGCGGCCGGCTCCGCGCTGACCGCGGTCATCCGCCTCGGACAGCTCTGGAAGGAGCTGGGCTCATGAGCGGGGCACTGGTGGCGGGCGAGGCGGTCGGACGCGCGATCCCGCTGGTCGCGGGCGCACTGGGGGCGGGCGGTATCGCCGTCGCCGCGCTGCCCTCACGGGTGCGGATGCGGGCGGAGCTGCGCAGGCGCTGGCGCACCTGGGCGATCGCCGCGCCGCTCTTCCTCGGCGCGCTGTACCTGGGCGCGGGCGGTGCGTTCGCGCTGGCGGCGGCGCTCGGCGCGGTCGCGGTGGGCGAGTACGTACGGATGGCGGGGCTGCGGTCCGTGGACCACGCCGTGCTGACGGTGGCGGCGGTCGGGCTGCCGGGCCTCGCCTGGCTCGCCCCCGGGACGCTGGACCTGCGCACGGCCGGAGCACTGCTGCTCGTGGCCGTGCTGCCGCCGCTGCTGTCCGGCGACGGCTCGGCCGGGTTCACCCGGGCCGCCCGCACGGTCTTCGCCCTCCTGTGGATCCCCGTCCCGCTGACCGGTCTGGTGACGCTCGGGGACACGGCGGTCGCGGTGGGGCTCGCGGTGGCGCTGGGCGATGTCGGCGCGTGGTGCGGCGGTACGGCACTGGGTCGGCGCGGCCCGCTCGCCCGGCCGCTGTCCCCGCTGTCGCCCAACAAGACCTGGGCGGGAGTCGCGGGTGCCGTGGCGGCGACGGGCACGGTACTCCTCGTCCTCGGGGTCTTCTCGTTCGCGCTGTGGGCGGCGGTGCTGGCCGGCTGCGTCCTGGGCGACCTGCTGGAGTCCATGGTCAAACGGGAGGCGGGAGTCAAGGACGCGGGCAACTGGCTGCCGGGGTTCGGCGGCCTGCTCGACCGTATCGACTCCCTGCTGCCCGCACTGCTTCTGGCGACGGTGGTGAGCCCATGACGAGCAATGGAGCCGAGTCACCACGCCGCACCTGGCGAGCAACCCCAAGGGTGCTGTGGACCTGGCGAGTGAGCCGAAGGGGGCCGTGGGTGTCGAAAGGGAGAACGCGCGGAGGCCGCGAGGAACGAGCGGTCGAGCACGATCGACCGTCGACACACACTGAAGGCCCCCCGGTGGGGGTCCCCCCGGACGGAGTCTGGGGGAGAACCAAGTCACAAAACAAAGGCGAGCGGCCCCACACCCCACCCACCCAGCACAACCCACCGCCACCACCCACCAAAAACCCCCGAAGCCGAACCCAGCCACAAAACAAAACCGAGCCACAAGAAACACACCCCCCCGCCCGCTCCCGTACCGCCTCCCTGCTCCGGCGCGCGCTGTGGTGGTGTGTGCTCACCCTCACCGGCGGGATCGAACGGCGGGGAAGGCTGCCCCGCGGCGGCTGTGTCGTCGTCGCCAATCACTCCTCGCACGCCGACACGGCCGCGCTGCTGGCCGCGCTGGACGCCCGGCACACCCCCGCGATCGGCGCGGCGGCCGACTACTGGTTCGCCTCGCCGTGGCGCAGCCGGGTCTGCCGACGGCTCGCGGCCGGCTTTCCCGTCCGCCGTACCGGCGGCGGCCTGGACGATCTGCTGGCCGTGGCGGGCGAGCTGGAGGCCGGGCGCGCGGTCGTCCTCTTTCCCGAGGGCACGCGCGGCGGCGACGGCTCGGTGGGCTCTTTCCACCGGGGGGCGCTGGTGCTGGCCGAGCGGGCGGGCGTGCCGGTGGTGCCGGTGGGCATCGCGGGTACGGACCGGCTGCTGCCCAAGCACGGGCGGCTGCGGTCCTCCCTCGTACGGGTGCGGATCGGCGCGCCGCTGCCGTCGTCGGTCACTCCTGAGGAGGCGCGTTCCGCGGTGGCCGCGCTGCACGGCCGCACCAACGCGGAGTCCCTGCGCGACTCGCGGGCCCGGCGCGCGGTCGCGGCGGTGGCCGCGTCGCGCGCGGGCCTGCTGATCGCCTTCGTCTGGGCGTTCGCGGAGGCGCTGAGCTGGCCGCTGATGCCGGAGCTGCTGCTGGGCATCGCCTGCGCGGCGGCCCCGTACGCGGCCCTGCGGCTCTCGCTGACCGCCCTCGCGGGCAGCCTGGCCGGTTCGCTGCTGGCCCTTCAGCTCGCGGGCGCGGGGGTGGGGCTGCCCGCACCGCTGACGACGGACCGGATGCGGGCGCAGGTGCGGCACGAGCTGTCGCTCACGCAGGCGGACGCGGTACGGAACCAGCCGTGGAACGGCATCCCGTTCAAGGTGTACGCGGCCGAGGCGGGCCGGGCGGACGTCCCCGCGGGCGACTGGCTGATGTCGGCGGCGGCGGCACGCGGCTCACGGACCCTGACGGTGGGTCTGGCGTTCGCCGCCCTGGGGGTGCTGCTGCGCCGGTACCGGAGGTTCTACCGGGCCTATCTGGTCCTGCTGGGCGGTGGATTCACGCTCGGTCTGACGCTGATCGTGTCCGGCTGGCAGTAGCGGCGGTCCGGCGACGTCCGGGCACGGCCACCCACGGCGTCCGGGCCGGCGCGACCCCGGTCCGTACGATTCACCACCCCAGTCCGTACGCGGCACTACCCCGGTCCGTACGCGGCACTACCCCGGTCCGTACGCGGGGGATGCTCGCTCACCGGGACGCGACGCACCTGCGCCCGGCCGCATACCGACCGCACCCCTCCGCACCCCCGCCGCACACCGGGCGGCGCCCCCGTCCGCACCCCGGACGCCCCCTGCACACCGGGTTGGGCGCTCAGGAGTACCGGAACTCCCACAGCGGGCTGCGGAGCCCGATCGACTGCACATAGCCCCCGGGGCGCCCGGTGCCGTGGTTCACCCGGGCGCTGGCCGGGAGGAAGTCGGCCACCTCGTCCCGGGGATGGCCGAAGAGGTCGACGCCGTTGTGGACCACGGGGGCCAGCGAGGGGTAGACCGGCTCGGCGCCCGTGCCGTCCTGGGGGATGCGGGCGAGTTCCACATAGCCGACACCGTTGGTGTGCGGGCCGTCCGACGCACCCCAGACCTGGAGGGTGAGGCCCAGATACTCGCCGGAGAAGGCCCATGCCGCCCCGAGGGCATGCATCGGACGGGGTTCGCAGAGCATGGAGACGGCCCACTGGGCGGCGTACGCGCTCATGCCGAATCTCAGCGTGCCTACCTGGTGCGGCAGGAGCAGTCCGGTTCCGGGCAGGAGTTCGAACACGGCCCAAGTCTCGCACCGGTCCGGCCGGTTCTTCCCGGATCATCGATCCGATGTTCAGTTCGTCACAGGCCCGGTTCCACTCAGCGGAACACCCTCTCGCGCAACCGAACAGTTGCACCTCATTTCCTGACGTGCAACCATTGGGTAGCACGTCAATCGAGGAGGCAGTCACCATGAACAAGGAGCACGTCGAGAAGGACCGCGTCGAGAAGGAGATCACCATCGCGGCCCCCGTGGAGCGCGTCTGGGCGGTGCTCACCGAGCCCGAGCATGTGGGCTCCTGGTTCGGCCAGGGCGAGCCGACCCCGGTCGATCTGCGTCCCGGCGGGACGATGATCCTGGACCACGGGGAGTACGGCCTGTTCCGGACGACGATCGTGGAGGTGGACCCACCACACCGCTTCTCGTACCGCTGGGCGTCCGCGTACCCCGGCGAACAGGCCGTGGACGGCAACTCGACCCTGGTGGAGTTCACCCTCGTCCCGGAGGGCGACGGCACCCGCCTGAAGGTCGTGGAGGCCGGATTCGCGTCGATCGCGATTCCCGAGGAGCGCAGGGACACGGCGTCGTACGAGAGTCACGAGGGCGGCTGGACCGATCAGGTCGTCAACATCCGGAAGTACGCGGAACAGCTGCCGGCATGACGGACGCCACCGACGGCACGGGCCGCCCGGGGACGGACCCCCGGGGCGGTCCGGACCGCCCGGAAGCGGCCACGAAGGGCACGGGCCTCCCGGAGACGCGCCGGACGGATACGGGACCGCCCCCGGACCGGGACGGATACACGAACACAGACACAAACGCGAACCCGGAGCCGGAGGCGAACTGGAACACGGAAAGCACCGCAGACGAAGACGGCCCCCCGGACACGCGCCCGGCCCCGGACATACGCGCGGCCCCGGCCACCGGCGCCTCGGCCGCCGGCTCGCGCAGGACCGACGGCTCCCCGGAGACCGCGGCCTCCGAGGTCCTGTCCGCGCTCGCCGACCCGACCCGCCGCCGGATACTCGACGCGCTCGCCGCGCGCGGCCGCGCCACCGCCACCGTCCTGGCCACCGAAGTGCCCGTGAGCCGCCAGGCGATCGTCAAACACCTCGCGGTCCTCACCCGCGCCGGCCTCGTCGAGGGCACCCGCGAGGGCCGCGAGGCGCGCTACACGGTCCTGCCCGAACGGCTCGGCACCACCGCGCACTGGATGCTCCGGGTGGCGTCCGACTGGGACGCGCGCCTGGCGTCGATCAAGCGCCTGGCGGAGGCGGCCCCCGAGGGCCCGCGACCGGCCCCGGCCCACGACGGCCCCGCCCCGGACGCCCACCGGGCACCCGACGCCGACCAGGCACCCGACGCCGACCGGGCGGGGAACCAGCACGGGACACGGGACGCGGATACGGAAGCGGACACAGCCGCAAACCAGACCCCGACCCCGGACCCGGACAATGACCCGACCCCGGACAAGGCCCAGGCCCCAGCCCCAACCCCGCGGGAGTAACCGGGCATGGAGCCGCCCCCGGTCCGGTGTGGGGACCGGAACGGGGGCGGGATCAGGGGGCGGCACCGGCGGGGCCGGCCGGGCTCAGCCCATGTGGGGGTACGCGTAGTCGGTCGGCGCGACCAGCGTCTCCTTGATCGCGCGGGTCAGCGTCCAGCGCATCAGGTTCTGCGGCGCACCCGCCTTGTCGTTGGTGCCCGAGGCCCGGCCGCCGCCGAAGGGCTGCTGGCCGACCACGGCACCGGTCGACTTGTCGTTGATGTAGAAGTTGCCCGCGGCGTACCGCAGCTTCTCCATCGTGTGCGCGGCGGCGGCGCGGTCGTTCGCGATGACCGAGCCGGTCAGGGCGTACGCCGACACCGACTCCATCTGCTCCAGCATGGCGTCGTACCCGGCGGGCGTCTCGTCCTCGTACACGTGCACCGCGAGGAACGGGCCGAAGTACTCGGTCGTGAACACCTCGCCGGCCGGGTCCGAGCACACGACGACCGTCGGGCGGACGAAGTAGCCGACCGAGTCGTCGTACGTACCGCCGGCGACGATCTCGCAGGCCGGGTCGGACTTCGCCCGGTCGATCGCGGCCTTGTTCTTCGCGAACGCGCGGTCGTCGATCACGGCACCGATGAAGTTCGACAGATCGGTGACGTCACCCATCGCGATCCCGTCGACCTCGGCCGCGAACTCCTCCCTGAAGCCGGAGTTCCAGATCGAGGCGGGGATGTACGCGCGGGAGGTGGCCGAGCACTTCTGGCCCTGGTACTCGAAGGCACCGCGGGTCAGCGCGGTCTTCAGCACCGCACGGTCGGCGCTCGGGTGGGCGACGACGAAGTCCTTGCCGCCCGTCTCGCCGACGATGCGCGGGTACGAGCGGTACTTCTCGATGTTGGCGCCGACCGTCTTCCACAGGTGCTGGAAGGTCCGGGTCGAGCCGGTGAAGTGGATACCGGCCAGCTCGGGGTGGTTGAGCGCGACCTCGGAGACGGCGATCCCGTCGCCCGTCACCAGATTGATGACGCCCTTGGGCAGGCCCGCCTCCTCCAGGAGCCGCATCAGCAGCACGGCGGCGTGCGTCTGCGTCGGGGACGGCTTCCACACCACGACATTGCCCATGAGGGCCGGGGCGGTCGGCAGATTGCCCGCGATCGCGGTGAAGTTGAAGGGCGTGATCGCGTAGACGAAGCCTTCGAGCGGACGGTGGTCGAGCCGGTTCCACACGCCCGGGGAGTTCGCCGGGGGCTGCTCCGCCAGCAGATCGCGGGCGTACTTCACATTGAAGCGCCAGAAGTCGACCAGCTCGCAGGGGGTGTCGATCTCCGCCTGCTGCACGGTCTTGGACTGCCCCAGCATGGTGGAGGCGGCGAGCGTCTCCCGCCAGGGACCGGCCAGCAGCTCGGCCGCGCGCAGAATGATCGCGGCGCGGTCGTCGAAGGACATCGCGCGCCACGCGGGCGCGGCGGCCAGCGCGGCGTCGATCGCGTCCTGCGCGTCCTGCTGCGTGGCTCCGGCGAAGGTGCCGATGACGGCCCCGTGGTTGTGCGGCTGGACGACGTCGACCCGCTCGCCGCCGCCCATCCGCCGTACCCCGCCGATGGTCATCGGAAGGTCGATCGGGTTCTCGGCCAGCTCCTTGAGCCTGGCCTCCAGGCGGGCGCGCTCGGGGCTGCCCGGAGCGTAGGAACGGACCGGCTCGTTGACCGGCGCGGGAACCTGGGTCACTGCGTCCATGACTGCCGAATCTCCTTAATCAGTAGGTCAGTGGGGGGTTCAGCCGCGGCTGACCAGCGAACGGAGGAAGAACGCCAGATTGGCGGGGCGCTCCGCGAGGCGGCGCATGAAGTATCCGTACCAGTCGGTGCCGTACGCGATGTAGACACGCACCCGGTGGCCCTCGGCGGCCAGCCGGTGCTGCTCGGCCTCGCGGATGCCGTAGAGCATCTGGAACTCGTAGTCGTCGAGCTTGCGGCCGGCGCGACGGGCGAGTTCCTGGCTGATGGAGATGATGCGCGGGTCGTGGGACCCGATCATCGGGTACCCCTCGCCGTCCATCAGGATCCGCAGACAGCGGATGTACGCCTTGTCGACCTCGGCCCGGTCCTGGTGCGCCACGGACGCGGGCTCCTTGTAGGCACCCTTGACCAGCCGCACCCGCGCGCCCGCCTCGGCGAGCATCCGGCAGTCGTCCTCGGTGCGGAAGAGATACGACTGGACGACCGCGCCCGTCTGGGGGAAGCGCTCCCGCAGATCGGCGTGGATCGCGAGGGTCGAGTCGACGGTGGTGTGGTCCTCCATGTCGAGGGTGACCGTGGTGCCGATCTCGGCGGCGGCCTCGACGACGGGGGTGACGTTCCTGAGGGCGAGGTCGTGCCCGCCGGGCAGCGCCTGCCCGAAGGACGACAGCTTCACCGACATCTCGGCGCGGGTGCCGAGGCCGAGGGGCCTGAGCGCCTCGGTCAGCTCCAGATACGCGTCACGGGCGCGCAGGGCCTCCGCCGGGTCGGTGACGTCCTCGCCGAGGACGTCGAGCGTGATCTCCAGACCACGGGCGGCGGTCTCCCGGACGACGGGAACCGTCTCCTCGACCGACTCACCGGCGATGAAACGGTTCACCACGGGCTTGGTGACCGGCGCTGCCGACACGGCACGGCGCATCCTGTCGCTGCGGGACGCGGCGAGGATCACGGGACCCAGCACGGGGACCTCCATGGAGACGTACGACCGGAACCGCCGCGGACCCGGGAGACCGGAACCGGAACGGCACGAAGAACCACCGTGAAATCTAAGGATCGCTCCGATCCTCGGCCATCGACAGCTGTCACGCATCCGTGGCCGGGATCTCAGACATATGTCTGAAGGGCGTGCCAGAATGGTCGGGGTGAAGGGCGATTACCAGGACCTGGTGGACGAGATCTCGACGCTGCTGACGGCCCCGGCGACGCTGGAGAACCGCGATTTCGGGCTGATCGCCTTCGGCGCCCACGACAGCGACAGCGCCTTCGACGAAACCACGCTGGACCCGGTCAGGACCCGGTCGATCCTGACCAGGAAGTCCACACCCGCCGTGCGCGCCTGGTTCGAGGGCTTCGGCATCGCCCGGGCGACGGGCCCGGTGCGCATTCCGGCGGCGCCGGACGCGGGTGTGTTCCGGGACCGGATCTGCCTCCCGGTACGCCACCGGGGCATCGTCCTCGGGTATGTCTGGCTCCTGGACACCAGCCCGGGCCCCACGGACGCGCAGCTGACAGCCGCGATGGAGGTCGCCTCCCGTATCGGCACACTCCTCGCGGACGAGGAGCGCGCGGGCGCGGATCTCTCCCGGGAGCTGCGCGCGGCGCTGACGGCGGAGCGCGGCTGGCAGTACGACATGGCGGTCGCCGCCCTCCACACGGCCCTCGGCGGCGCGGACCGGGGCGCGGACGGCCCCCACACGGTGGTGTGCGTGATGCCCTGGCCTTCGCAGGACGCCCCCTCGGCGCGGTCCCTTCCGGGTGCGGCGGCGGTGTGCACCGTACGGGTGACCTGGCCCGGCTCCGTGCCGGTGGCCGCAGCCGGTGGCCCGGGCCCGGTGCGGACGGTGCCGGGCGGCGCCGGGGCCGGGCGGACCGTGGCGGGTGTGCCCGGCGCGGGGCGAGCGATGCCGGGCGGGACCGGGCCGGCAGCCGGAACCGTGACAGGGACAGAAGCGGGAGCAGGAGCCGGGACGAGGACGGGAGCCGGGACAGGAGCGGAAGCGGAGGCCGGGATGAGGGCAGGAGCGGGAGCCGGGGCAGGAACGGAAGCGGAGGCCGGGGCCGGGCCTTCCGGGACCGGGACGGATCCGGACACCCCGGCGGGTACGGCGTCCGGCGCCTCCCGCCCCTCGGCACCCGGCGCCTCCCCCGCTCCCCCGCCCGGCTCCCCCGCCGGCGCGCTCGGACGGGGAGCGGCCGAACCCGGCGGCGACGGCGCACCGCACGGGCCCGCCACACCCGCGCCCGCCACTCCCGGAACGGCCCCGCCGACGGCGGAGCCCGTAGCGCCACGAGCCCGCTCGCTGTCGGCGACGTCCCGGGCGGGCCACCCCGAGGTCACCGGTCGCGCCACAGCCGGGGCTCCGGGGGCGGCGCCCGCCGCTCCCGGCCCCGGCGCCCATGCCCTGGCCGTACTCGTCCGGCTGCGGGCACCGGACTCCCTCACCCCGGCCCTGGCCGCCGCCGAACGGCTGCTGCCCTCCGGGGACCGCACCGCCACCGGCGGGGTCGCGGCGGCACGGCAGGGCCTCGCGGGACTGAACACCGCGTGGCAGGAGGCGACGTCCGCGGCGCGGGCCGCGCGGGCCGAGTCACGGCTCGGCCCGGTGGCACGGTGGGCGGACATCGGCCCCTACCGCATGCTGACGGCTCTGCCCGGCCGTCCCCCGGGTGACGACCCCGCCGTACGGCCCCTGCTCGACGCCGCGCACACCGAACTGGCCCGCACCGCCGAGGTCTTCCTCGATCTGGCGGGCCAGGCGGGCCGCACGGCGTCCGCGCTCGGCATCCACCGGCAGACCCTCTACTACCGTCTCTCGCGCGTCGAACAGCTCACCGGACTCGACCTGGCGGACGGCGAGGACCGCCTCCTGCTGCACATGGCCCTCAAGACGGCACGCCTGTAGGCGCGGCCGGACCACCCCTCGCTCCCCTTCGCGGTACCGGACCGCTCCCCTCGCGGGTACCGGGCCCGTCGGAAGCGGACGGGCGTCAGCGGGGCGGTGCGACCAGGCCCGACTCATAGGCGATGATGACGAGTTGCACCCGGTCGCGGGCGTCGAGCTTGGCGAGCAGTCTGGTCAGATAGGTCTTGGCGGTGGCGACGCTGATGTGCAGCCGCTCCGCGATCTCGGTGTTCGACAGCCCGCTGCCGACGAGCGTCAGCACCTCGCGCTCCCGTTCGGTGATCCCGGGAAGTTCCCGCCGGGGCGGTGCGGCCGGACGCTCGGCGAACTCCCTGATGAGACGCCGGGTGACGCTCGGGGCGATCAGCCCGTCCCCGGTGGCGACGACCCGGACCGCCGCGAGGATGTCGTCCAGGGCCATGTCCTTGACGAGAAACCCGGACGCGCCCGCGCGCAGCGCGCCGTACACGTAATCGTCGTCGTCGAAGGTGGTCAGGACGATGACATGGGATCCGGCGGATCCGTTGGTGATCCGGCGGGTGGCCTCGATGCCGTCCATGCCGGGCATCCGGATGTCCATCACGACGACATCGGGATCGAGTGTCTCGGCGAGCCGGACCGCGTCGGCGCCGTCCCCGGCCTCGCCGACGAGTTCGAGGTCGGGGGCGTCGGTGATGACCATCTGGAGAGCGGCGCGGATCAGCGGCTGGTCGTCGGCGAGGACGACGCGGACGGTCACCGGACTCCCGCCGGTACGGGCAGCCGGGCCGCGACCCGGAAGCCGCCCTCGGGGCGTGGCCGCGCGGAGAACTCCCCGTGCAGCAGACCGACCCGCTCGCGCATGCCGATCAGCCCGTATCCGCCTCCCGCTCCGCCGTCGTGCCCACGTCTGCCGTCGTGCCGGGGCCCCCGGTCGTGCCCACGTCCGCAGCCGTGCCAGGGCACCCTGCCGTTCCCGCGTCCGCCCTCATCCCCGCGTCCACCGTCATTCCCCTGTCCACCGTCGAGCCCGCGTCCGCCGTCGAGGACCTCGATGGACAGTTCTTCGTCGCGGCGGTCGAGGACCACCCGGCAGGAGGGGGTGCCGGCATGGCGTACGACATTGGTGACCGCCTCCTGGACGATCCGGTAGGCCGACATGTCGATGTCCGGGGGCAGCGGGCGCCGTTCACCCCGCCACTCCACATCGACGCGCACGCCCGCCGCTGTGGTCGCCGCCGCCAGCCGCTCGACGTCCGCGAGGCCGAGACCGAGGCCCGTGTCGGAGCCGGCCTCGGGGCGGGGTCCGGGGGTCGCCGCCGCGTCCGTGGTCTGCCCGGGCTCGGGTGTGCGGAGCGCGCCGAGCACACGGCGCAGCCCCGACAACGACTCCCGGCCGGTGAGCTCGATGGTGCTCAGCGCCTCGCGCGCCCGCGCCGGCTGGGTGTCGATGACCCGGCTCGCCGCACCGGCCTGGAGGGCGATGATGCCGATGCTGTGCGCGACCATGTCGTGCAGCTCGCGCGCGATCCTGAGCCGTTCGGCGGTGACGGCCTGGGCGGCGGCCTGGGCGCCCAGCTTCTCGGCGTACTCACGGGCCTGATAGGTGGAGCGGCCGATGAGCCAGGCGATGCCCGTGGCCAGGGACACGATCAGGGTCACGGACGTGCCGACGCTCCAGCCGGACAGCAGTCGCACGGTGATGAATCCGGTCGGGACCGTGAGTGCCAGGGCGAGCGCGACGATCCCGGTCCGGCGCGAACTGGTGGCCGCGATCGCGCAGAGTCCGACATCGACCGCCAGGAACTGTGCCGGCGGAATCTCCATGGCCCCCACCGGAGTCGTCCCGAGCGCGGCTCCGGCGAGCAGCAGCGCGATGGCGGCGAGCGGCCGGCGGACCAGCAGCACGCAGCCGCCCAGCGTCATGGCGGTGGCCAGCGCGAGCGCCAGCAGGCCGTCCCACCGGAAGATGAGCACCCCGGGAGCCACGGTGGGCGATGCCTCCCCCGGCAGTTCGAAGCGCATGAGGAACGTGAACACCAGACCCACGGCCCAGGCCAGGGCCGTCCAGACGCTCGGGGACACGCGCTTCAGGAGGGGCGGTGACGGTAGGGCGGACATGCTCCCTGATCGTAGGCGCGTGACCGGGAACGTGCATCGGACCAGGGGTGTACAACCGTGGCCGACAGGCGGGTCCGGCGTTTGTCACCGGTGGCCCGATGACGCGCGGGGCCGGTCGGCGGCACGGTTGACGGTGTGATCGAAGTCGACGAACTGACCAAGAAGTACGGAAAGACCACCGCGGTCAACCGCCTGAGTTTCACCGTCCGGCCCGGACATGTCACCGGGTTCCTCGGCCCCAACGGCGCGGGGAAGAGCACGACCCTGCGCCTGCTCCTCGGGCTGAACGAGCCCACCGGCGGCTCCGTCACCATCGACGGCCGCCCCTTCCGGGACCGCCCTCGCGGACTGCGTCATGTGGGGGCGCTGCTGGACGCGGGCGATGTGCACGGCGGGCGCACGGCCGGGGCGCATCTCGCCGCCCTGGCGCGCGGGAACCGCATCCCGCGCGCCCGGGTGGGAGAGGTGCTGGAGGAGGTCGGCCTCGCCGAGGTGGCGCGGCGCCGCATCGGCGGGTTCTCCCTCGGGATGAGGCAGCGTCTCGGTATCGCCGCCGCCCTGCTCGGCGATCCTCCGGTGCTGCTGTTCGACGAGCCGCTCAACGGTCTGGACCCGGAGGGCGTGAAATGGGTCCGCGGACTGTTCCGGGGGCTGGCCGCCGAGGGGCGCACCGTCTTCGTCTCCAGCCACCTCATGTCCGAGATGGAGCACACCGCCGATCAGCTCGTCGTGGTCGGCCGGGGCGAGCTCATCGCGGCGGAGAGCCTGGCGGAGTTCTCGGCGCGCGGCACCCGGCTGAGTGTGACGGTGCGCACGCCCGAGGCGGAGCGGCTGGCGGCGGTGCTGACCGCCGAAGGGGCGTATGTGGTCCGGAGCGGCGATGTGCTCACGGTGACCGGCCTGGACGCGCCCCGGATCAGTGAGATCGCCGTCGGCCACCGCGTCCCGGTGCACGAACTGACCACCCGCACCTCGTCCTTGGAGGACGCCTTCATGGAACTCACCGCCGGCAGTGTCGAGTACGTCGCGGGGGAGGGCCGATGACCACGGCGACGATGCCTCTGCGGGAGCCTCGCGCCCGGTTCGCGGACCTGGTCGCCGCCGAGTGGATGAAGCTGTGGTCCCTGCGCTCGACCGCGTGGTCCCTGCTGGTCTGCGCGCTGGCCGTGGTGGCGTTCAACGCGGGTACCGCGTACGACACCTATCGCTACTGGCCACGGCAGGACGCGGGTTTCGGCGAGCGGTTCCTCCGGGACGGGATGCCGCTGATGTCCGCCTTCACCGCGAACGGCGCCATGGTCCTGATACTCGGTACGGGCGCCATCGGTGCCCTCACGGTGGTCGGCGAGTACAGCACCGGAATGATCCGTACGACCTTCGCTGCCGTCCCGGCCCGACGCTCGGTGATGGCGGCCAAGGCGGTCGTGGTCTCCGCGGTCATGACGGCCTTCGGCGCGGTGGTCGCCTGGGGCTCGTTCGCGCTGACCCAGGCGATTTTGTCCGGGCGGGACGCCGGTGTCCCGATCGATCACCCGGGGGCGCTGCGTCTCGTGGTGGCGTCCGCGCTGCTCGCTCCGGTGTGCGCGCTCACCGGTATGGCCCTGGGCGTGATCATCCGGCACTCGGCGGGCACGATGTCGGCGATCGTGGTGGTGCTTCTGCTGCTGCCGATCGCCGTCACCGAAGGCCGCCACTGGTCGGCCGTCCTCAACCACACACTGGTCTACAGCGCGTGGCACCGCCTGACCAGCGTGCACGACACCGGGGGTGATTTCCCGTGGACGACCACGGGGGCGTGGACGGTCTACGCGGCCTGGGCGCTCGTCGCCACCATGCTGACCGTGACCGTCGTCCACCGGCGGGACCAGTGACCCCGGGCCCGACCGGACCACATCTGCTCCGGCGGCGGGATACGGCTCACCGACCCGGAACGGCGAGCCGGACGGGGACACCAGAGGCCCCGCCGGAAGAGAACGTCCCGGCCGCGTACGCGAACGGCGCCGAGATGATCATTGCCGCCCGCGCGGGTCCGAGCGCCGCCCGGCCCCTGGGGCGAGGCTGCGCGCGGGCGTACGCGGAAGGCCCGGCTCACCGATCGAGCCGGGCCCTTCCCCTGCCACCTGGACGATGCCGGTTGCTCCCGGACGGTGTCAGTCCGACAGATTCACCGAGCGCGCCGACGCCGCGCCGATCTCCTCGGCGATCTCCGCCACCACCGGCGGCGGAACGGTGTCGTCCACCGTCAGCACGACGAGGGCCTCGCCGCCCTCCTCGGCGCGGGAGACCTGCATGCCCGCGATGTTCAGACCGGCCTCGCCGAGGATCCGGCCGACGGTGCCGACGACACCGGGACGGTCCTCGTAGCGCAGGACGAGCATGTGGTCGGCGAGCGCCAGATCCACATCGTGCTCACCGATGCCGACGATCTTCTGGAGGTTCTTCGGGCCGGCCAGCGTGCCGGAGACCGAGATCTCCTCGCCGCCCGACAGCGTGCCGCGCACGGTGACGACATTGCGGTGGTCCGGGGACTCCGAGCTGGTCGTCAGCCTCACCTCGACACCGCGCTCCTGCGCGAACAGCGGGGCGTTGACATACGACACGGTCTCGTCGACGACGTCCTCGAAGACGCCCTTGAGCGCGGACAGTTCGAGCACCTTGACATCGTGCTGGGTGATCTCGCCGTACACCTCGACGTCGAGCCGGACCGCGACCTCGCCCGCGAGCGCGGTGAAGATCCGGCCGAGGCGCTCGGCGAGCGGCAGACCCGGCTTGACGTCCTCGGCGATCACACCGCCCTGGACGTTGACCGCGTCCGGGACCAGCTCACCGGCGAGCGCGAGCCGCACGGAACGGGCGACGGCGATGCCCGCCTTCTCCTGCGCCTCGTCGGTGGACGCGCCGAGGTGCGGGGTGCAGACGACCTGGTCGAACTGGAAGAGCGGGGAGTCCGTGCATGGCTCCTTCGCGTACACGTCAAGGCCCGCGCCCGCGACCCGGCCCTCCTTGAGCGCCGAGTACAGCGCCTCCTCGTCGACGATCCCGCCGCGCGCGGCGTTGACGATCCGGACGGTCGGCTTCACCTTGTGCAGTGCCTCGTCACCGATCAGACCGAGCGTCTCGGGCGTCTTGGGCAGATGCACGGTGATGAAGTCGGAGGCCTCCAGCAGCTCGTCGAGCGAGAGCAGCTTGACGCCCATCTGCGCGGCGCGCGCCGGCTGGACGTAGGGGTCGTACGCCACGATCTTCATGCCGAAGGCGGACATCCGCTGGGCGACGAGCACTCCGATACGGCCGAGGCCGACGACGCCGAGCGTCTTCTCGGCCAGCTCGACGCCGGTGTACTTGGAGCGCTTCCACTCGCCGTTCTTCAGGGCGGTGTTGGCCTGCGGGATATTGCGCGCGGTGGCGACCAGCAGACCGCAGGCCAGCTCGGCCGCGGTGACGATGTTCGACGTCGGGGCGTTGACCACCATCACGCCGGCCTTGGTGGCGGCGGAGACATCGACGTTGTCCAGGCCGACTCCGGCGCGGGCGACGACCCTGAGCTTCTTCGCGGCGGCGATGGCCTCGGCGTCGACCTTGGTGGCGGAGCGGACGAGGATCGCGTCCACATCGGCGATCGCGGGGATCAGCTCGGCGCGGTCGGCGCCGTTGCAGTGCCGGATCTCGAAGTCCGGACCGAGCGCGTCCACGGTGGCGGGCGACAGCTCTTCGGCGATCAGTACGACAGGTTTACGAGCAAGCTCAGCGCTCACAGGAGTCCTCACATGTCCAGTGCGGACGGCCGTCCCGACGGCCGCAGGCGGTGGAGGGGGCTAGCCGCGTGGAAGACGCACGACACTGTGGGCCTGACGCGTGTTGTTGAGAAGTGTAGTGGTGCGTCGGGTCGTGTCCTGCGCCTTCGCGGCAGGATCACCCGTCCGTGGCTGGACGAAGTGGCGCAGCGGAGCCCCCGGGGCTGGGGGTACTGGGGGTGGTCGCACGGCGAAGGGCCGGGACACCGCTGTCCCGGCCCCGCGCCCACGGCTCACGCCTCGTCGTTGTCGACCCAGCTCATGAGCTTGCGCAGCTCCTTGCCGGTGGTCTCCAGCAGGTGGTTCTCGTCCTGCGTCTTGTACTCGTTGTACTTCTTCAGACCGCCGTGGTACTCGTCCATCCAGTTCTTGGCGAAGGTGCCGTCCTGGATCTCGGCGAGGATCTTCTTCATCTCGGCCTTGGTCTGGTCCGTGATGATGCGGGGGCCGGTGACGTAGTCGCCCCACTCGGCGGTCTCGGAGACCGACCAGCGCATCTTCTCCAGGCCGCCCTCGTACATCAGGTCCACGATCAGCTTCAGCTCGTGGAGGCACTCGAAGTACGCGATCTCGGGCTGGTAACCGGCCTCGACCAGAGTCTCGAAGCCCGCCTTGACCAGCGCGGACGTACCCCCGCACAGCACGGCCTGCTCGCCGAAGAGGTCGGTCTCGGTCTCCTCGGTGAAGGTCGTCTTGATGACGCCGGCGCGGGTGCCGCCGATGCCCTTGGCGTACGAGAGGGCCAGCGCGAAGGCCTTGCCGGTGGCGTCCTGCTCGACGGCGGCGATGCACGGAACGCCGCGGCCCTCCTCGTACTGGCGGCGGACCAGGTGGCCCGGGCCCTTCGGCGCGACCATGGCGACGTCGACACCGGCCGGGGGCTTGATGAAGCCGAAGCGGATGTTGAGGCCGTGCCCGAAGAACAGCGCGTCGCCGTCCTTGAGGTTCGGGGCGATGGACTCCTCGTAGACCTGGGCCTGGATCGGGTCCGGGACCAGGATCATGATGACGTCGGCCTCGGCGGACGCCTCGGCGGGCGTCACCACGCGCAGCCCCTGCTCCTCGGCCTTGGCCTTGGACTTGGAGCCCTCGTGCAGACCGACCCGCACGTCGACGCCCGAGTCACGGAGCGACAGCGCGTGGGCGTGGCCCTGGCTGCCGTAGCCGATGACCGCGACCTTGCGGTTCTGGATGATGGACAGGTCGGCATCGTCGTCGTAGAACAGCTCGGCCACTGGGATATCTCCTTGGGGTGCAGATGTTGCGTCCCACCGTACGGCGGGGGGAGGCGGGAAAGTTTTCGGGTCTCGCTATGCGAGCAATGTGACGGTCGTGGTGCGGGCGGTGCCGGCGGCCCCGGTGCGGGCGATACGGCGCCGCGGGGCGCTTCCACGGGGCGGGCGGTGGCCGGCCGACCGTGCGGACGGGGTCCCGCCGCCGCCCGGGCGAGCCGCGGGCGGCGGGTGCGCGTCACCGGCGGGCGCCTGCCGCCGCCGCGGTCCACGGGGACCGCGACGGTGCCCGCCCGCTCAGGCGCTGCGGTCGAGAGCCCGCAGGGAGCGGTCCGTGATGGACCGCGAGCCGCGCCCTATGGCGATGGTGCCGGACTGGACGAGTTCCTTGATGCCGAACTGCTCCAGCATCTTGAGCATGGCGTCCAGCTTGTCACTCGAACCGGTGGCCTCGATGGTGACCGCCTCGGGTGACACGTCCACGGTCTTGGCGCGGAAGAGCTGGACGATCTCGACGATCTGGGAGCGGGTCTCGTTGTCCGCGCGGACCTTCACCAGGACCAGTTCGCGCTGGATCGCGCCACCCGGCTCCAGCTCGACGATCTTCAGTACGCTGACCAGCTTGTTGAGCTGCTTGGTCACCTGCTCCAGCGGCAGGTCCTCGACATTGACCACGATGGTGATGCGGGAGATGTCGGGGTGCTCGGTGACGCCGACGGCGAGCGAGTCGATGTTGAAGCCGCGGCGGGAGAACAGTGCGGCGATCCGGGCGAGGATGCCCGGGGTGTTCTCCACCAGGACGGAGAGCGTGTGCTTGGACATGGGGTGGGTCTCTCGTCTCTCTCTTCGCTTCAGTCGTCTTCGTTGTCGCCGAAGTCGGGACGGACGCCGCGCGCGGCCATGACCTCGTCGTTGGAGGTGCCGGCGGCGACCATGGGCCACACCATGGCGTCCTCGTGGACGATGAAGTCGATCACGACGGGCCGGTCGTTGATCGCGTTGGCCTCGGCGATGACCTTGTCCAGCTCGTCCGGGGACTCGCAGCGGATCGCGTGGCAGCCCATGGCCTCCGACAGCTTGACGAAGTCCGGGACGCGGGTGCCGGCGCTGGGCTCCCTGCCGTCGGCCTCGGGGCCGGAGTGCAGCACGGTGTTGGAGTAGCGCTGGTTGTAGAAGAGGGTCTGCCACTGGCGGACCATCCCGAGCGCGCCGTTGTTGATGATGGCGATCTTGACCGGGATGTTGTTGAGCGCGCAGGTGGTGAGTTCCTGGTTGGTCATCTGGAAGCAGCCGTCGCCGTCGATCGCCCAGACGGTGCGGTCCGGGACGCCTGCCTTGGCGCCCATCGCGGCCGGGACCGCGTACCCCATCGTCCCGGCGCCGCCGGAGTTCAGCCAGGTGGCGGGCTTCTCGTACTGGATGAAGTGCGCGGCCCACATCTGGTGCTGGCCGACGCCGGCCGCGAAGATCGTGCCCTCGGGGGCCAGCTCGCCGATCCGCTGGATGACCTGCTGCGGGGAGAGGCTGCCGTCGTCGGGCTGGTCGTAGCCCAGCGGGTAGGTCTCGCGCCAGCGGTTCAGATCGCTCCACCAGGCGGTGTAGTCGCCGGTGTGGCCCTCGCTGTGCTCGGCCTGGACTGCCTGGACGAGATCGGCGATGACCTCGCGGGCGTCACCCACGATCGGGACGTCCGCGGTGCGGTTCTTGCCGATCTCGGCCGGGTCGATGTCGGCGTGCACGATCTTGGCGTACGGGGCGAAGCTGTCCAGCTTGCCGGTGACGCGGTCGTCGAAGCGGGCTCCGAGGGCGACGATCAGGTCGGCCTTCTGCAGCGCGGTGACGGCGGTGACCGAACCGTGCATGCCCGGCATTCCCACGTGCAGCGGGTGGCTGTCGGGGAAGGAGCCCAGCGCCATCAGGGTGGTGGTGACGGGGGCTCCGGTCAGCTCGGCGAGGACCTTCAGCTCGGCGGTGGCCCCGGCCTTCATGACGCCGCCGCCGACGTACAGCACCGGGCGCCGGGCCTGGACGATCAGTTTCGCCGCCTCGCGGATCTGCTTGGCGTGCGGCTTGGTGACCGGACGGTAGCCGGGCAGGTCCTGCGTCGGCGGCCAGCTGAAGGTCGTCTGCGCCTGGAGCGCGTCCTTGGCGATGTCGACGAGGACGGGCCCGGGACGGCCGGTGGAGGCGATGTGGAACGCCTCGGCGATCGTCCGCGGGATGTCCTCCGCCTTGGTGACCAGGTAGTTGTGCTTGGTGATCGGCATGGTGATGCCGACGATGTCCGCCTCCTGGAAGGCGTCCGTGCCGATGGCCTTGGACGCCACCTGGCCGGTGATCGCGACCAGCGGGACGGAGTCCATGTGCGCGTCGGCGATCGGGGTCACCAGATTGGTCGCGCCCGGACCCGAGGTGGCCATGCAGACCCCGACCTTGCCCGTGGCCTGCGCGTATCCGGTGGCCGCGTGTCCGGCGCCCTGCTCATGACGGACCAGGATGTGACGGACCCGGGTCGAGTCCATCATCGGGTCGTACGCGGGAAGGATGGCGCCGCCGGGAATGCCGAATACGGTGTCGGCACCCACTTCCTCGAGAGAGCGGATGAGGGACTGCGCGCCCGTGACGTGCTCAACGGCGGCGGTCTGCTGTCCGCCAGTACGGGCCCGCGGCTGGGGATGGTGGGCCCCGGTGGCCTGCTCGGTCATCGGCATTCTCTTCTCGAAGCTGAGGGTTGACGCTGAGGGGTTCTGCGGAGGTGCTGCCGGTCGTGGTACGGGGGTGATGCTGGGGGTTTTGCCTGGTGTTTCTCTGTTTGGCACAGGTGCCGGTGCAACAAAAAACCCCTCGTGCCGGGAGGCAAGCGAGGGGAGCGCGTCGGGAGGGGTCTGCGGGTTCCTTGCGGAGTCCCGCTCAGCCGACGCGCTTTCCAAGTACGAGAATTCGGGTGCGCATGGCAAAGACCCTCTCCCTCACGCGGCATCACTGTCAAGCCGGTGGGACGCGCGTCTCACTATTCGAGCCGTTGTGGATACTGAACGCGCCACCTTTCGAGCCCCCCGCGAGCACGGGCAACGCTCCCCCTCGCGGAACCGGGACATGGTCTCTGACCAGGGCCCTTCGCAGCCGGTACTCGTCCAGGGCGCCGGAGAACGCCATGCCCTGGCCATGCGTACAGCCCATGGTCCGCAGGGCGGTCACCTGCTCCGGAACGTCGACGCCCTCGGCCACGGACTGCATACCGAGGTCATTGGCGATCCGCAGCAGCCCGCTGGTGATCTTGTGGAGCCGGGCGGACTCGACGATGCCCTCGACCAGTCCCCTGTCCAGCTTCAGCACGTCCACGGGCAGTCTGCGCAGGGCGTTGATCGCGGCGTAGCCGCTGCCGAAGCCGTCGAGCGCGATCCTCACACCGAGCCTGCGCAGGGCGACCAGACGCTGTTCCAGCTCGTCGAAGGAGATCCGGGGGTCGCTGTCCGCCAGCTCGATGACCAGCGCCCCGGACGGCAGCCCGTGCCGGGTGAGAAGGGCCTCCACACTGCCGAGCGGCAGCGATCTGTCCAGAAGTCTGCGGGCGGAGAGCCGGACGGAGACCGGCACCGGGTGGCCGTGTCTGCCACGATCGGCGGCCTGCTCCACGGCCTCCTCCAGCAGCCAGCGGCCCAGCTCCGCCGTGCGGTCGCTGTCCTCGGCGACGCGCAGGAACTCGGCGGGGGTGAAGAGGATGCCCTGGGCCGAGCGCCAGCGCGCCTGGGCGGCGACGGCCTCGATACGACCGGTGGCGAGGCTCACCACGGGCTGGTGCAGCAGCGCGAACTCGCCCTCGTGGAGAGCGCTGCGCAGCCGGGCGGCCAGTTCGGTGCGGCGGACCACCTCGGCCTGCATCTGGGGGGCGTACAGCTCGACGCGGTCCTTGCCGCCCGCCTTGGCCCGGTACATGGCGAGATCGGCGTTGCGCATGAGGTCGGTGGGGGTGAGGGACGGCTCGGCGAACGCGACCCCGATGGAGGCGGCGACCCGTACGTCGGTGCCGTCGATGCGGTACGGCTGGGACAGGGTCAGGCGCAGCCGGTCGGCGATCTCGGCGACCTGGGCCTCGCGGGCGGCCCGGTCACGCGTGCCGTCGCCGAGGATGAGGGCCGCGAACTCGTCCCCGCCGAGGCGCGCGGCGGTGTCCCCGGTCCGTACGGAATCGGCGAGCCGCCCGGCTGCCATGACCAGCAGCTCGTCGCCGGCCTGATGGCCGAGCCGGTCGTTGACCGCCTTGAAGCCGTCGAGGTCGATGAAGAGCACGGCGGTGCCCGGGTCGCCGGAGCGCCGGCCGCCGAGGGCCTGGCGGACACGCTTGGTGAACAGGGCGCGGTTGGGCAGGTCGGTGAGCGGGTCGTGCTCGGCGTTGTGCTGCAGCTGGGCCTGGAGCCGGACCCGTTCGGTGACATCGCGGCTGTTGAAGATCAGGCCGCCCTGGTGGCGGTTGACGGTGGACTCCACATTGAGCCAGTCGCCGCCCCCGGATCTGAACCGGCACTCGATACGGGTGGTGGGTTCGTCGGCGGGGGGCGCGGCCAGAAACCGCCGTACCTCGTGGACGACCCGTCCGAGGTCTTCGGGGTGGATCAGACTGGCCAGCTCGGAGCCGATCAGATCCTCGGCCTCCCGCCCGTAGACCCCGGAGGCGGCCGGGCTCACATAGCGCAGCACCCCGGTGGGGGCCGCGATCATGATGACATCGCTGGAGCCCTGCACCAGCGAGCGGAAATGGTTCTCCTTCTGCGCCAGCTCATGGGTGAGGGCGATGTTGTCCAGGAGCATGATCCCCTGCCGGACGACCAGGGCGAGCACGACCGTACAGCCGGTGAGGACGACCACCCGGTCGACGCGGCGGCCCTCGACAACGTTGTAGAGGATGCCGAGCGTGCAGACCGCGGCGGCCAGGTACGGGGTGAGGGCGGCGAGCGAGCCGGCGACCGGGCGGGTGGGGTGGCGCTGTCCCCGCGGAGGTCTCGCCGTCTCCGTCTGACGGCGCGCGCCCCAGGGCGCGTACGCCAGCAGCAGGGAGCCGGCGAACCAGCCCGCGTCCAGGAGCTGTCCCGAGCGATAGCTCTCCCGCAGCAGCGGGGAGGTGAACAGGGCGTCGCACAGGACGGTCAGGGCGAGGGCCGCGACGGCGGTGTTGATGGCCGAGCGGTTGCCGCCCGAGCGGCGGAAGTGCAGGGCGAGCACCATGCTGACGAGGACGATGTCCAGCAGCGGATAGGCGAGGGAGAGCGCCGCCGGAGCCACTTCCTCCCCCCGGGCCTGTGCGGTGTGGGCGAGCGCGAGACTCCACGAGATGGTCAGCAAGGAGCCGCCGATCAGCCAGGCGTCGAGCCCGAGGCAGACCCAGCCGGCCTTGGTGACCGGCCTTTTCGCCAGCACGAGGAGGCCGACGATGGCGGGCGGCGCGAAACAGAGGAAGAACAGATCGGCGATGGAGGGGCTCGGTACCTCACGGCCGAGAACGACCTCGTACCACCCCCAGACCGCGTTCCCCGCCGACGCCATGGCGGAGGAGAGCGCGAACAGCAGCCAGGCGGGCCGCAGCCGGCGGGGGCCCTTCCTGGCGTAGAGGAAGCAGGAGACGGCGGCGACGAGGGCACCGGCGCTGAGGCCGAAGTCGCCCATGATCAGCGCGAGTTCGGGGGAACCCCAGCCGAGGCCCGCGCCGACGGCGTACCCGGCGCAGATGAGCGCCAGTGCGAGCTGGGAGAACAGGCCGACGGCGCTGCCGGAGGCCGACCGGCGGGCCGTGAGCGCCTCCGGGGCGCTCACCGGGCCGCTCCTCGCGGTGCCGTCACCGTCGTGTCGGCTGGCGTCCGCGACCCACGGGATGGTGTGATCGCGTCCGGACCGCGCCTGCGAGCGGTGCCGCGCCCGCGCGCACCGACGGATGTCCGTGCGGGGCCGCGCTCCGGTGCGTGCGAGGGTCGTCGTCGGCGTCCCCGCCGCGTCGGATCGGTGGTCCATTGGCCGTGCATCGCCCGTCGCCCCCCTCGAAGTCTGATCGGCAGTCAGGTCGCGTCACCGCACCGCCGCATGCCCGGTGCAGCCCCCAAGTCGGGACGATACACCAGGACGGTCACTCAGGGACATAGTCCCTCTACTCTCAGTGACCATCTTTTCGGGTGCAGGCGCGCGGAGCGATCGGATGACTTCGCAGAGTTTTCGGCTGTGACGGAGTGGGACGCGTCCGGATCACTCCCTTCCGCCGCCGGACGGGAGACCGACTGTGACGGCGGGCCTATTCGGTTGTACGTACGAGATTGACGAGGGGTTCCCCGGCGGCGAACCGGGTGAGCTGCCGGGCGAGCAGCTTCGTGGCGCGGGGCATGAACGCCGAGGTGGAGCCGCCCACATGGGGGCTGATCAGCACACCCGGCGCGTGCCACAGCGGATGGCCCGCGGGCAGCGGCTCGGGGTCGGTGACGTCGAGCGCCGCCGTGATGCGCCCGCTCGCCACCTCCGCGAGGAGGGCCCCGGTGTCGACGACCGCACCGCGTGCCACGTTCACCAGCAGCGCGCCGTCCTTCATTCCGGCCAGGAAGTCCGCGTTCACCATGCCCCTCGTCTGCTCGGTGAGCGGGGTGGAGAGGATCACCACATCAGCCTCCGGGACCAGGACCGGCAGTTCGGTGAATGCGCGCACTTCCCCGCGCGCGGTAGCGCGGGGGGAGCGCGCGACGCGCGCCACCCGCGCGCATTCAAAGGGCGCGAGCCGGTCCTCGATGGCCGCGCCGATCGATCCGTATCCCACGATGAGGACCGATTTGTCCGCCAGGGCCGGGTAGAAGCCCGCCTGCCACTCCTCCCGGTCCTGGCCGCGGGTGAAACCGGGGATTCCGCGCAGGGACGCGAGGGTGAGGGCGAGGGCGAGTTCGGCGGTGGACGCCTCGTGGACCCCCTTGGCATTGCAGAGGCGTACACCGCCGTGCAGCGATGCGAGGCCCGGCTCGACATGGTCGGTTCCCGCGGAGAGTGTCTGTACGGCCCGCACCGAGGTCATCCCGGGCAGCGGGCGGACCGCGATCTCGGGCCTCGTGTACGGGACGGTGTAGAAGACACACGCGGCCGGGTCGGCGGGGAACTCGTCGCCGTTCCAGAAGCGGTACCGGAAGCCCGACTCCTCGGGCGCCGGCAGCCCCTCGATCTCGTCGGCGGGAATGGGAAGCCATATGTCAGAGGTCATGGTCAGGAGGTTAGAGCCTGTCCCGGGCCGGGACCCGGTGTGCCGGTGCGCACCGGGCGGGGGCGGGAGGCCGGCGGCCATTGGCTAGGTTGGTGGGCGGCCGAAGGAGGGGTACGGGCGGGTGGAGCGCAGGGCGATCGGCGCGGCGGCACTGCGGGTGGGCGCGGTGGGGCTTGGCTGCATGCCGATGAGCTGGGGGTACACCACCTCCCAGCAGCACGGTGACCGCTCCCTGCGCGCCGTCCACGCGGCCCTGGACGCGGGCTGCACCCTGCTGGACACGGCCGACATGTACGGCCCCTTCACCAATGAACTGCTCATCGGCCGTGCCCTGAAGGGGCGCCGGCGGGACGCCTTCGTCTCGACGAAGGTCGGGCTGCTCGTCGGCGACCAGCATGTCGTCGCCAACGGCCGTCCCGGCTATGTGAAGCGGGCCTGTGACGCCTCACTGCGGCGGCTGGGAACCGACGTGATCGATCTGTACCAGCTGCACCGCGCCGATCCGGAGGTCCCGGTCGAGGAGACCTGGGGCGCGATGGCCGAGCTGGTCGGCGCGGGAAAGGTACGGGCACTGGGGGTGTGTGCGGTGGGGGCGCACGGAACTGCGGCGCGCGCGGGGAGCGCGCGCGGTGGCGCGGGGCAGGGTGCTCCGGGGCCCGACCGTGCGGTACCCGGCGGTACGGGGAACGGCGAGCCGTTCCGGGTGGCGCGGGGGTTCCGGCGCTCCGGCGCTCGCGCGTCCGAAGATCCGTACGAGGGAACGATTCGTCGGCTGGAACGGCTCCAGCAGGTGTTCCCGGTG
Organism: Streptomyces sp. NPDC004609; assembly: GCF_042873655.1. NCBI lineage: Bacteria > Bacillati > Actinomycetota > Actinomycetes > Kitasatosporales > Streptomycetaceae > Streptomyces > Streptomyces sp. NPDC004609. Next base: position 172,181 of record NZ_JBIALS010000009.1, read on the forward strand.
AGCGCGGTCCAGGCGGAGCTGTCGGTCTGGTCGCCCGAGGCGCTGGAGCGGCTGCTTCCGTGGTGCGGGGCACGGGGTGTGGGGTTCCTGGCCGCGATGCCCCTCGGGAACGGGTTCCTCACCGGGACGCTGACGCCGGGCCAGGGCTTCGAGCCGGACGACCTCCGGGCCCGCCACCCCCGCTTCACGGCCGAGATGATGGCGGCCAACCAGCCGCTGGTCGCGGCTCTCCGCCGCGTCGCCGCCCGCCACGGCCCGGCCACCACCCCCGCCCAGGTGGCCCTGGCATGGGTTCTGCGCCAGGGCCCGCAGGTGATCGCCCTGCCCGGCACGAAGCGCGTGGAATGGACGCGGGAGAACGCGGCCGCGGTGGAGGTCGACCTGTCGGAGCACGACGTGTCGGAGATCGCCCGCCTCCCGGACGCGCTGGGCTCCTGGGACTGACCGGGGGCCGGATCTCCCTGGGGCGGGGCCCCCGGCCCCGATCCGGGCCGGGCCCGCGGAAGGCGGGCGTGCGGAGGGTCGCCGCAGGAGCCCGTGGGGACGGTGGAGGGGCCGAGGAAGACAGGGGGCCGGTGGCCCCGGAGGCACCGGCGGGCGGGGCGGGAACTCCGAGCCGACCCGGCGTACGAGCGCGGCACGGGCACGCGGTCGCTGCGCGGTCACGGCACGCGGCCCGCGGCACAGAGGCCACGGTACTCACGCCCCGGAACGCCCTCGCGCGGCGAACCCGCCCGGCGAACCGGGCGCCGGCCCGGGAGTCCGGTGCGGGAGTCCGGTGCGGGAGTCCGGTGCGGGAGTCCGGTGCGGAATCGGTGCTGGAACAGGCGCTGGAACCCGGCGTGGAAACCGGGATGGAAGATCGGGAACCTGAGCGGCCCGGGCGGTGTAAGAAAGGTAGACACGTGCTCACGGGGAGCCGTCGAAGGGATCAGAATCGTGCGACGTCCTGGTATGACGGCCGTCCTGGCCGCTTCCGTGCTGCTGTTCGCCGCCGGGTGCTCGTCCGGCGGCGGCAAGGCGCCGGGCGGCCCTGAAGGGACGGCCCCGACGGCCCCGGAGCCGTCCGGGTCCGCCTCGGGGGGCGGAGCGACACCGTCGGGACCGCCCGCGAAGGGCTCCGTGAAGGTCGTGTCCACCCTGACCAAGGGGCTGAAGTCACCGTGGGGCGCCGCCGCGCTCCCGGACGGTGATCTGCTGATCGCCTCCCGCGACGAGGGCACGGTCACCCGGGTCGACGGCGAGAGCGGCAAGCAGACGGTCGTCGGCTCGGTGGCGGGTGTCGCCCCCGGCGGCGAGGGCGGTCTGCTGGGGCTCGCCCTCTCCCCCGGCTTCGCCTCCGACCGCCAGGTGTACGTGTACTTCACCACCGAGTCGGACAACCGCGTCGCCCGTCTGCTGTACGACGAGCAGAAGCCCGCCGGCCAGCAGCTCGGCGCTCCGGACACGATCCTGCGGGACATTCCCAAGGGCATCGTGCACAACGGCGGAAGGATCGCGTTCGGCCCCGACAAGATGCTCTACGCGGGTACGGGCGAGACGGGTGACACCGGGCTCTCCCAAGACCGTAAGTCGCTCGCGGGCAAGATCCTCAGGATGACTCCCGACGGCCGGCCCGCGCCTGGCAACCCGGAGGCCGATTCCCTCGTCTATTCACTCGGGCACCGCAATGTGCAGGGCCTGGCCTGGGACTCCGAGAAGCGTCTCTGGGCCTCGGAATTCGGTCAGAACACCTGGGACGAGCTGAATCTGATCGAGCCGGGCAAGAACTACGGCTGGCCGGAGGTGGAGGGCAAGGGCGGAAAGCCCGGGTTCGTGGACCCGGTCGTCCAGTGGAAGACCTCGGAGGCGTCCCCCAGCGGCATCGCGTACGCGGAGGGCTCGATCTGGGTGGCGGCGCTGCGGGGTGAGCGGCTCTGGCGGGTCCCCCTCGCGGGCAAGGAACCTCTGGCCGATCCCCAGTCGTTCCTCCAGGGAGAGTACGGCCGACTGCGCACCGTCATTTCGGCGGGCGGCTCCAAGATCCTGCTGGTCACCAGCGAGACGGACGGCAGGGGCTCGCCCGAGGCGGGGGACGACAGGATCCTCCAGCTGGAGGTGAAGTGAAGGAGGGATGTGCCGCTGGTGTTCAATATATTCGAGCAGCTCTTCGCGCCCGGCCGGAAGCACACGGACGACGAGCGCAACCGCCTGGCGCTGACCCGGACAGACGTCGGCGACGGCGACCCGGGCCGCGGCCCGATAGACCTCGCGTCGGGCAAGGTCACCGTGCGCAGGACACGGCGGGCGGAAGACACCCCGCCCCCGCCCGACCGGGCCGCGTGACACTGTCCGCCCCGACCGCCCGGGCCGGACCTGACGGAGCCTGAAGGGTCCCACGTGTGCCGCGGGGCCGTCCGGCCCGACCGTCCGGGTCGGACCTGATCTGCAACCACGTAGGGAAGCGGTCGCCCGACCGCCCGGGCCGGACCGGCTCCACGTGTGCCACGGGTCCGTGCGGGGATCGTGCACGCGGAGGGTCTCTGCGGGAGTCGCCGTCCCGGAGGGCCTGTGCCGTGCGTGCCGAGCCGGCGCCCGGTGCCGGCGCCTCGGAAGCCGGACCGGCCCCCGAGGCGCACCGCCGCCTGCGGGGCGCCACGGCGTGCTCCGGCACCCGGGCCCGCCCGGAGCCAGTCCCGCGCAGGGCACGGAGCCGATGGGGTGTCGGCGCGCGCGAGTGGTCCGGCTCAGTCGCCCGCGGCGGTGGCCGGGTCAGGGAAGAGCCGGAGACGGTGGGCGAGAGCCGCGGCCTCGCCGCGGCCCGAGACGCCGAGTTTGGACAGGATGTTGGAGACGTGGACACTCGCCGTCTTCGGGGAGATGTAGAGCGTCTCGGCGATCTGGCGGTTGCTGCGGCCCACCGCCACCAGGCGAAGGACGTCCTCCTCGCGGGGTGTCAGACCGAGCGCGGGCCCCGCAGCGGGTGCGCCACCGGACGACGGCCCCTCGGGCGATGAGGGGGAGCTGTCCGGGGTGAGCGACAGCCGGGCCCGCTGGGCGAGGAGGGCGATGTCCTCGGTGAGCGGGCGCGCGCCCAGGCTCCCGGCGGTCTCCGCGGACCGGCGGAGCAGCTCCGTGGCGCGGGAGCGGTCCGAGGAGAGCAGCGCCTCGGCCCAGCGGTGGCGGACCATCGCCAGCGGGTGCGGGGAGTCCGTCCGCTCGAACGCCTCGCCCGCCTCCGCCCAGTCGGCGGCGGTGTCCCGGCCCCCGGCGCGGCGGAGTTCGGCGCGGACCCAGCGCTCATGGGCCTGCCACCGCTGTGCGCCGATGGTCAGGGTGCGGGCCAGTTCGCACAGCCGGTCCAGGTACGCGGCACGCCCCGGTTCCGCCGCGGGCAGACCGCGGGTGTCGGCCTCCAGCGTGGCGGCGACCCGCAGGAGGGGCCAGGCATAGCGCTGGGTGCCGGGCGGGAAGCCGTTCGCCACCGCGCGCTCGAACGCGGCACGGGCGTCCAGCACCCGGCCCTCGGCCGCCGCGATGCCGACCATGATCGTGTCCAGCACGAGGGAGCTGTGGGGCAGGGGGTCCTTGGAGCCGAAGTGGGCGTGGGCCGCCTTCAGATGCTCTCCGGCCCCGGCCGTGTCACCGCGGGCCAGGGCCAGTTCGGCGAGGCGGGTGGCCGCCCAGCCCAGAGGCTTGGGCCCCAGTCCGATGCGCAGTGACCGCTCGGCCGCCCGGAGGCTGTCCTCCCAGCGTCCGAGCGTGTAGTACGACTCCGACAGATTGCCCAGCACCCATGCCTCGGTGTCGACGAGGCCGTACTGACGGGAGAGTTCGACTCCTTGGAGGAGGACGTCCACGGAATCCTCGGAGCGGCCGACCCCCTCCAGGGAGTGCGGCAGATTGACATGGACGCGGGCGATGAGGGAGGGGAACTCCAGAGCGACGGAGCGCTCCTTGACCACGTACATCTCGGCGAGCCCCTCGTCGACCTGCCCCGCGTCGACCATCAGGGCGCCCAGGGAGAGGCGGGCGTCCAGTTCGGTCTGCTGTTCGCCGACCATACGGGCGTACTCCACGGCGCGTTCGGCCGTCGCCAGGCTCTCCGGGCCCGGCGCGGCGAGCCGGGCCCAGCCCGCGACCTCGGCGAGCACCTCCGCGTGCACGGAGGACGGCGGCAGCCCGCGCACCAGGTCCTGGGCCTCCGCCAGCTCGGCCCAGCCGTCGCCGCGGCCGAGGGCGGTGACCAGCCGGGAGCGCTGCACCGAGAACCAGGCGCCGCGCAGCGAGTCGCCCTCCGTCTCCGCGAGCCGCTGCCCGCGCCTGGTGATCTTCAGCGCCCGTTCCCGCTCACCGCCGAGGCGCCCCGCGACGGTCGCCTCCGCCAGCAGGTCCAGAAAGCGCAGCGGTGCGGTCCCGGGCCCGCCGCAGTGGGCCGGGTACGCCTCCGCGTAGTCGAGCGGGCGCAGGGCCGCGCGGACATCGTCGGGGGCGACGTCCCACAGCTCCATCGCCCGCTCCAGCAGACGCAGTTGCTCGGTGTAGGCGTGCCGCCGCCGGGCCTCGACGGCCGCTTCGAGCACGGCGGGCAGCGCCTTGGCCGTGTCGCGCGCGCCGTACCAGTAGCTGGCGAGCCGCGCGGCCCGTTCCTCCTCCGGGACGAGCGACGGATCGGCCTCCAGCGCCTCCGCGTACCGTCTGCTGAGCCGGGAGCGCTCGGGGGGCAGCAGATCGTCGCTGACGGCCTCCCGGGCGAGGGAGTGCCGGAAGCGGTAGCCGTCGCCGTCCGGCGTGGGCTGGAGGATGTTCGCCCCGACGGCGGCCCGCAGGGCTTCGATGAGATCGTCCTCGGGCAGCCGGGCGACGGCGCGCAGCAGTCCGTACTCCACGGTCGAGCCGCCCTCGGCGACGATGCAGGCGGCCCGCTGGGCCTCCTCCGGGAGCGCCTCGACACGGACGAGCAGGATGTCGCGCAGGGATTCGGGCAGGGCGCAGGGGCTGCCTTCGGCGATGCTGCGGGCCAGCTCCTCGACGAAGAAGGCGTTGCCGTCGGAGCGTGCGAAGACGCTGTCGACCGTCTCCGGCTCGGGCTCGGTGCCGAGGATGCCGGCGAGCTGCCGGCGGACCTCCCCCCGGTTGAAGCGGGTCAGCTCGATGCGCTCGACGGTCCGGGTGCGGTCCAGCTCGGCGAGGAAGGGGCGCAGCGGGTGGCGGCGGTGCACGTCGTCGGAGCGGTAGGTCGCGACGATGACGAGCCGGCCGCGGCGCAGGGTGCGGGCGAGATAGGCGAGCAGATGGCGTGTGGAGGCGTCCGCCCAGTGCAGATCCTCCAGGACGAGCAGGACCGTGCGGTCGGCGGCGATGCGCTCCAGCAGCCGGGTGGTCAGTTCGAAGAGGCGGGCCATGCCCTCGTCGTCGTGTCCGCCCCGGTCGCTGTGGGGGTGTCTGCCCAGCTCGGGCAGCAGCCGCGCCAGCTCCTGCTCCTGGCCGGCCGCGGCTGCGGCCATCTCGTCGGGCAGCCGGCGGTGGAGTGAGCGGAGCGCGGCCGAGAACGGCGCGAACGGCAGCCCCTCGGCGCCGATCTCGACGCATCCGCCAACCGCGACGACGGCGTCGCGGCGGCGCGCCTCCTCGTACAGCTCCTCGACGAGGCGCGTCTTGCCGACGCCGGCCTCACCGCCGATGAGGAGCGCCTGCGGATCCCCGGGGTGGTCCGCGGCCTTCGCGGTGCCCTCGCCGGAAGCGCGGACCAGCGCGCGGGTGAGCAGCGAAAGCTCACCCGCGCGTCCCACGAACACCGGACTGACGGATCTTGTCTCCACACCGCCGAGCATCGCACAGGGGTCCGACACCGAGGCGGCCTCGGACGCCGCGCCTGTGGACAACACGCGCGGCACCGGGCCGCCCGGCAGGTCGGTCACCGGTTCAGGCGGCCCTGGCGAACCGTTCGCCGGGCGGACTCACCCGCCCCTCCGCTTCCTGTCCGGACCTCCTGGCGGCCCGGCGCGCCCTGCGGATCCTCCGGACGAGGCGGTAGTTGTCGGCCTCCTGGACCAGCTCGGCCCGGCGGATGCGCTGCAGCTCGTAGGCGAACATGTCGTACCCCCTGTTGGTGAGTGTTCCGGCGCTGTGCCGTGTCACCAATCTCGCTTTCCAAGGGGGTCGGCGGCATCGGGAGAGTTCCGCATCTTGCGGAGCCGGAGGCCTTAGGCGCGGCGGCGTATTCCCGTCACGGTCCTCAGGTCCGCAGCTCCCCCGCCCTAAGGGCCCTGGGGATCCGGATGCGCTCAGGCCCCTGGGTTCACCGAGTTCACCGGCTTCGCCGCGTTCACCGGGGCCTCTGGAGAACCGTCTCCCGGACGACGGCCGTCCGGACGTCCGCCGGACCGCCGTGGGCATCCGGAATGCCGTGGACGTAGGGGGTCGTCGTCGCGAGTGCCCGAAAGCCCAGGCGCTCCAGGATCGGGCGGCTCTCTGCGGACGCGTCGACCTGCAGGAAGCGGCAGCCGCTCGCGGCCGCGATACGGGCCCGGTGGGCGACCAGGGCGCGATAGATCCCGCGTCCGCGCCAGCCGGGGTGTGTGCCGCCTCCCCACAGCGAGGCGAACCCGGTACCGGGGTGCAGATCCATCCGGGCGGCGCACACCGGCACCTCACCGGCCATCGCCACGGTCATGACCCGGGTGTCCCGGCCCAGCTGCCGCAGGAGCTGTTCCCGCATCTGGCCGGCGACCGGGCCGAAGGCCAGCTCGTGCACCCGGGTCATGAGGGCCACGCCCTCGGGGTCGGTGACGTCCGCCAGCCGTACGCCGTCGGGGAGTTCGGGCTCCCGGGGCAGACGGGCGATCTCGGCGATCATCAGCGTCTCGTCGGGCTCCGTGGTGAAACCCGCCGCCAGCAGCCGCGCGCCGAGGTCGGCGGGCCGGTCGTGGGAGTACAGCTTCCACTCGAAGTCCTGCCCGAGGGCCGTGAAGTACGCGACCTGCGCCGCCACCGCGGCGTCGGCGGTGGTCTCGTCCAGGCCGGACCAGAGGATGCCGTTCCAGTCGGCCCCGGTCTGCCGTACGACGTCACCGACCCGTTCGATACGGGTTCCGGGACTGTCGTCGGCGAACTCCCTGCGCAGTCGGCGGTCGAACAGGGCGAGCAGCTCGTCGTGGTCCATCAGCACATTGCAGCACCGGCCCGATGCCGGTACCACCGACTTTTCCGGGCCCGCGGGCGTCAGGAGCCCGCGCTGGGCAGGGACAGCAGGACATCGAAGTACATGCCGAGCGAGACGAGCAGCCCGAGGCCGCCGAAAGCGGTTCCGGCGACGGCGAAGGCCCGCACCCAGCCGGGCTTCCCCGGCCTGGTGAGCACGGCGACCCCGATGAGCAGCGCGATGAAGGCGACGATGCCGTTGACGAAGGCGGTGGTGTGCCAGGCGTCGCCGTAGATCGCGGAGATCTGTTCGGCGGGGCTGCTGCCCTGGGAGGTTTCGAGCTGGCCGATCAGGGTCCGGCGTTCGGCGGCGATCCGTCCGACCCAGGTGCCGCTGAGGCTCACAACGCCGAGTCCGGCGGCGATGACGCCCGCCGCGGCGGACAGCAGCCCGGAGGACGCCCGCGGGGCCGCCGCGTCACCGTCGCTCTCCGGCTCGCCGTCGCTCGCCGACTCGCTGTTCTCCGCCGGCTCGGCGTCCTCGGCGCCGGCGTGCGCGCCGGAGCCACCGGCGTTCCCGGTGGGGCGGGACTCGGCGTCGGCGGCCTCCACGGTCCCGGTGCTTCCGGTTGCCGTCCCGGTGGGCTCGGCGGTCTGCTCCCGCTCCTCGGGCGGGGTCGTCGTTCCCGTGGTCTTCTCGGTGTCTGTGGGGTTCATGCGGCGCACGCTAGGCGGCCTGTCTGAGAGTCCCCTTAACGAGCCCGCCGATCCCCCTCGGCGCGTGCGCGTCCGGAAGGATCCGGCACGGCTCAGGACGCCGCGCGGGCAGCCGCCCGCAGCTTTCGCCACTCGGGGGCGAGCACCGACCAGACCTCCATGTCGTGCCGTACACCGCCGTACGCGTAGGACTCCCGCAGGATCCCGTCCCGCCGCATCCCGAGCCGCTCGGCGACCCGGACGCTGGCGGTGTTCCCGGTGGCGACCACCCATTCGACGCGGTGCATGCCGCGTTCCTCCACCGCCCAGTCGATGATGACCCGGGCCGCGCGGGTGACCAGTCCGCGGCCCACACCGGCGGGTTCCAGCCAGCAGCCGGCCTCGCAGTTGCCCGCGGCGGGGTCGAAGACCCGGAAGAGCACCCCGCCGACCAGGGTCCCCTCCAGCCAGATGCCGTAGATCCGGCCGCTGTCGGCCGCCTGCTTCTCGGCGTACGACTGGAGGAAGGCCCGGGCCGATGCCAGGTCCTTCGCGGCGTCGGCCAGGCCGACGAACCGTCCGATGGACTCCCGCCCCCGGTCGATGTGGGCGAGGTACTCCTCGGCCTGCCAGGGCTCCAGGGGGCGCAGTTCCGCCGCCTCGGCGCCCGCCGGATCCAGGGGTATGGCGAACATCGTCTTGTCTCTCCTCGCTCCACCGGTCACGGCACGAGCCGGCCGTCGCCGCTCGTGTGCTGCTGTTCGGGGATCCTCGCATCCGTCCGGCAGTCGGGGTTCTCGATGCTGATCCGCGGAAGGCGGCGGTCCAGCCAGCGCGGGAGCCACCAGTTCGCGCCGCCGAGCAGATGCATGAGGGCCGGGACGAGAAGCGTCCGCAGGACGAACGCGTCGAGGGCGACGGCGGCGGCCAGCGCGATCCCGAACATGGCGATGACCCGGTCGCCGCTGAGCACGAAGGCGAGGAAGACCGAGATCATGATCACGGCGGCGGAGTTGATCACCCGGCCGGTCTCGGCGAGGCCCACGCGGACGGCCCGGCGGTTGTCGCCGGTCGCCAGCCACTCCTCGTACATCCTGCTGACCAGGAAGACCTGGTAGTCCATCGAGAGCCCGAAGAGCACGGAGACCATGATGACCGGCAGGAACGGCTCGATCGGGCCCGCCCTGCCCAGGCCCAGCAGCTCGCTCCCCCAGCCCCACTGGAAGATCGCGACGACGACCCCGAAGGAGGAGGCGACGGCGGCGATGTTCATCGCGGCGGCCTTCAGGGGGATGCCGATGGACCGGAAGGCGAGCAGCAGGAGCAGACAGCCGAAGGTGATGACGACGCCGACGAAGAGGGGCAGTTTGCCGACGATGATCTCGGCGAAGTCGTCGTAACCCGCGGTCACACCGCCGACGTGGACCTTGAGGGGCGTACCGTCCGCGGCGGTGTCCGTCGCCGCGGGCAGCAGATCGTCACGGAGCCGGTCGACGAGCGCGCTGGTGGCCTTCGACTGGGGCGCCGAGTCGGGTACGACGGTGAGCAGGGCCGTGTCACCGCTGTCGTTGTACGTCACCGGGCCGACCGACGCGATGCCCTCGGCGCCTCTGAGCGCTTCGGGGAGCCGGTCCATGGCGAGCCGGTCGGCGGCGCCGTCGAGCCGGGCGACGAGGGTGAGCGGCCCGTTGACTCCGGGTCCGAAGCCTCCCCCGGAGCCCTCGCCCTGGGCCGGGCCGCCGTGCGCCAGCAGGTCGTACGCCTTGCGGGTGGTGGACGAGGACGGGTTGTTGCCCTGGTCGGAGGTGCCGAGGTGGAGCGAGAGGGCGGGCAGCGCGAGCACGGCCATCACGGCGACGGCGACGGTCCCGAGGAGTTTGGGTCGGCGTTCCACGAACGCGGACCACCGCGCCGCGAAGCCCGTCGGCACCTCGGGCCCGGGTCCGTGCTCGGCCAGCCGCCGCCGCTCGCGTCCGCCGAGCGCCCGCATGCCGATGTACGAGAGCAGCGCGGGCAGCAGGGTCACGGACGCGGCGACCGTGAGGAGGACCGTGAGGCAGGCGGCGATCGCCACACCGTTGAGGAAGCTGAGCCGCAGGATGAGCATCCCGAGGAGCGCGATACAGACGGTGGCCCCGGCGAAGACGACGGCCCGGCCGGTGGTGGCGACGGCGTTCTGGGCCGCTTCGGCGACGCCCAGCCCGGCGCGCAGGCCCTTGCGGTGCCGGGTGACGATGAAGAGGGCGTAGTCGATGCCGACGCCGAGACCGATCAGCATGCCCAGCATGGGGGCGAAGTCGGCGACGGTCATCACATGGCCGAGGAGCACGATTCCCGCGTACGCCGTGCCCACGGACACGACGGCGGTCGCGATCGGGAGCAGGCTCGCGGCGAAGGAGCCGAAGGCGAGGAAGAGGACGACGGCGGCGACGGCCACGCCGACGACCTCGGCCAGATGGCCGGTGGAGGACTCGGTCAGGCCGACGGCCGTGCCGCCCAGCTCGACCTGGACGCCGTCGCTCCGGGCCGCCTCCGCCGCGTGGATCACCGCGGTGACATGCGATTCCGGGATGGCGTCGGCGCCCTGGTCGAAGGTGACGGTGGCGTAGGCGGTGTGGCCGTCGTCGCTGATCTGCGCGGCGCCCTCGGCCGCGTACGGACTGCTGACGGAGGCGACCGAATCGAGCCGCGCGACCTCGTCCAGCATGCCGGACATGCGCTCCTGGACGGGCGTCGCGCGGACGCTGCCCTCCGTGGTGTGCCAGACGATGGTGTTGCTGTCGCCGCTCTGCCCCCGGAAGCCCTCCTCGATGAGGGCGGTGGCGCGGCCGGACTCGGTGCCGGGCACTTCGTAGTCGTTGGAGTACGAGGTTCCGGCGATCCCCGCCGCGACCGCGACGCCCGCAAAGGTGAGCAGCCAGATCAGTAGAGCGACGAGGCGGTGCGTGATGCACCACCGGGCGATGGCTGCCAACGGACGTGCTCCCTGGGTGGTTCGCGGATCTTTGACCGGGAACAGCCCGCAAAGATTCTTGGAACGCGATGATTCTTGGAACGCAAAGAACTCATGGCCTATGGGGACACTGTGGCAGCCAATCGTGATCATTTGCCCCTTTCAAGACCGTTTCGTGGGCTTACTCACAGGCTCACCCGAGGGCGCGCTCCAGACCTCCCCGAATTTGCTCTGAGATTTGCTCCCGGGATTACTCCAGCGGCGGATCACCACCTTGATCATCGGCTTGATCACAGGGGTGCGTCACGGTGAGGTGGCGCGGCGAGCCGGGCGCCCCGGATCTCGCCCGCCGCCGCCGCACGTCCGTGACTGTGGCTCGTCACGAGCCGGTCGATTGTCGGTGGCGGCTGGCACGATGGAGGGCATGGAGACCACGGGGACCAACCTGCCGGCCCTTGACCACGGCCGAGCCGCGGAGTTCGCGCTGATGCTGCACGACGCACCCGAGGCACATCTGGGCCGGGCCCCGGTGCCGGTGCTCGCCTATGAGCCACGTGCCTCGCTCCGCGAGCGCCGCGATGCCTTCCACGGGGTGTACGGGGCGATCGTCGCCCACATCGGGGAGCCGACGATCTACGGCGGCTCCGCGTCCGGGCCCAATGTCCGCTGGCGGGACGCCAGAAGGACCGTCCTGCTCCACGGGACCGCGCACTGGGCCCTGCTCTCGGTGCACGGCACGGACGAGCTGGAGCGGGCGGAGCACCGCAGTTTCGCATGGGGAGGGGGCTGGTCGGCGGTCGAGCCGCACGACTTCGACCTGCTGCCGTACCTGTGGCAGCTGGACCGCGGCGGGCCCGGCGAGCGGCCGGTGGAGCGCACGGGCGGCCGGATGGCCTCCTGCCTCGAACACTTCGAGAGCGCGCTGGAGCTGATGCTCGCCGCCTGGGTCGAGCAGCTCCCTGTGCAGGTCGGACGCGACTGGGCGGGCTTCTGTCTGACCAGCGCCGCCGACCGGGGCCGCCAGCTGCAGGTCTCGTACGCCCTGGGGGACGGCCTGCATGTCTCGGTGGACGACCGCGACGGCGAGGACAGCCCCGAGCGGGCCCGCATGATGCACTCGCGCGGCTGGCACTCCCGGGACCGGGGCTGGTGGCAGGCCGAGTTCCCGGAGCCCGAGCGGGCCGAGACGACGGAGGCGGCCCGGCTGGCACTGGCGGAGCTGCGGGCGCGGGGCACGCGCGAGCCGAAGGAGCTCAGGGCGCGGGACGTCAGCTGTAAGGACCGCGGCGAACTGCTGCTCCCCGGCCTGGGCATACGGCACTAGGGCGTCTCGGAGCCCCGTCGGTCCGGGGTTCCTCCGGGCGGCCGACGCTGCTTCGACGAGACTCCCTGCTGTGGTCGCGTGCCGGCCGCACGGACCTCACGGATCCCGCGGAACCGTCGTCCGTCCGCGGGTACGGCCGTGGGCCGGTCCGGTCCCGTGGCCCCCGGCGAGCGGGAGTCCGGTACGGAGAGACCCCCGGCGGGTTCTGTACGGGGAGCCTGGGCGCAGGAACCCCGGACGGGCGAGGTTCCGTACGAGCGGTGATACGGGCGGGACGGACCGCTCCCGAGCAGCGCGACACACCGGGGACGGCGGGCGCAAGACCCATACGAGCCAGAACGTGCGGACGCCATGAACGGCCGGGCGAATCGGGACAGTCCAGACAAGGCCCCGCACACACCACCGATCGGGGCCCCCGCCCCGCCGACGGGACCGGCGGCAGGGGCCGGACGGCGGAGGCGGCCCGGGACGGCCGGCAGCCCGGAAGCGGCGCGCACAAGGTGCGTACGAGCCAAAGCGGTACGCACCGGGGGCGGGCCGCGACCGGATGGCGCGGGCCCGCCCCACGGGCAGGACGGCCGCCGTCCGCGGCTGGGGCCGCCATGTGTGCACGGAGGCCGTCGCCGGTGGCGGAAGCCGTCGTCAGCCCTCGGACACGCCGAGCTTCTCCAGGATCAGCTCCTTGACCCGTGCCGCGTCCGCCTGGCCGCGGGTGGCCTTCATGACCGCGCCGACCAGCGCGCCCACCGCCGCCACCTTGCCACCGCGGATCTTGTCCGCGACGGCCGCGTTGGAGGCGATGGCCTCGTCGACGGCCGTCCCGAGCGCGCCTTCGTCCGAGACGACCTTCAGGCCGCGCTGGTCGACGACGGCGTCCGGGTCGCCCTCGCCGGCGAGCACGCCCTCGATGACCTGACGGGCGAGCTTGTCGTTCAGGTCGCCCGAGGCGACCAGCGCGGTGACCCTGGCGACCTGCTCCGGCGTGATCGGCAGCTCGTCCAGCGCACGGCCGGACTCGTTGGCGTTACGGGCCAGCTCGCCCATCCACCACTTGCGCGCCTGGTCGGCCGGGGCGCCCGCGTCGGCCGTGGCGACGATCAGGTCGACCGCGCCCGCGTTCAGGATCGACTGCATGTCGTGCTCGGAGACGCCCCACTGCTCGCGGAGGCGGTTGCGGCGGACCCGCGGCAGCTCCGGCAGGGACGCCCGCAGCTCCTCCACCCACTCACGGGACGGCGCGACGGGGACGAGGTCGGGCTCCGGGAAGTACCGGTAGTCCTCAGCCTCCTCCTTCACCCGGCCGGAGGTGGTGGAGCCGTCCTCCTCGTGGAAGTGACGGGTCTCCTGCACGATCGTGCCGCCGGACTCCAGCACGGCCGCGTGCCGCTGGATCTCGTACCGTGCCGCGCGCTCGACCGAACGGAGCGAGTTGACGTTCTTGGTCTCACTGCGTGTGCCGAACCGGTCCGCGTCCTTCCGCATCAGCGACAGGTTCACGTCGCACCGCATCTGGCCCATCTCCATACGGGCCTCGGAGACGCCGAGCGCCTTGATCAGTTCACGCAGCTCGGCGACATACGCCTTGGCGACCTCGGGCGCGCGCTCGCCCGCGCCGGTGATCGGCTTGGTGACGATCTCGATCAGCGGGATGCCGGCGCGGTTGTAGTCGAGCAGGGAGTGGGACGCGCCGTGGATACGGCCGGTGGCACCGCCGACGTGCGTCGACTTGCCCGTGTCCTCCTCCATGTGGGCGCGCTCGATCTCCACACGGAAGGTCTCCCCGTCCTCCAGCTGGACGTCCAGATAGCCGTTGAAGGCGATCGGCTCGTCGTACTGGGAGGTCTGGAAGTTCTTCGGCATGTCCGGATAGAAGTAGTTCTTCCGGGCGAAACGGCACCATTCGGCGATCTCGCAGTTCAGCGCGAGACCGATCTTGACGGCGGACTCCACTCCGATCGCGTTGACGACCGGAAGGGAGCCGGGCAGACCGAGACAGGTCGGGCAGGTCTGCGAGTTGGGCTCGGCGCCCAGCTCGGTGGAACAGCCGCAGAACATCTTGGTCTTCGTACCGAGTTCGACATGGACCTCAAGGCCCATGACGGGGTCGTACCCGGCGAGAGCCGCCTCGTACGACACCAGTTCAGTGACGGTCACGGTGAAAACAATCCCTCTCAGCCGAACAGGACGTCGTCGTCGCCGATGCGCTTCAGCTCGCGCACCAGCAGAGCGACGCCCGTGATGATGGCAGCGGCGGAGATCGCGGCGTCGACGAGCCTGAGCGTGTCGTGCTCGCTGCGGGCCCTCTTCGCCTGCTTCAACACATTGACCGCGCCGAACGCGGTGGTGCCGATCGACAGGTAGGTCCCCGTCTTCGACTTCTTGAAGCCCTTGGCCTTGGTCAGTGCGCTCATGGTGTCCCTCCGTTCGCTTCTCCGCCCGCACGGCGCAGAGGCACGGCGTTCATGGTCGTCTGCGGGCCGGCGGCCGTACGTGCGTCCCTCACAGTGACGGGGCCTCCTCCAGCAGCGCGTGCCCCCACCTTTCCACGAAGGCGGCCTCGACGGCGGCGCCGACCTTGTACAGCCGGTCGTCCTTCATGGCGGGGGCGATGATCTGCAGACCGACCGGAAGGTTGTCCTCCGGGGCCAGACCGCACGGCAGCGACATCGCGGCGTTGCCCGCCAGGTTGGCCGGGATCGTGCACAGATCGGCGAGGTACATCGCCATCGGGTCGTCGGCGCGCTCCCCGATGGGGAACGCGGTCGTCGGCGTCGTCGGCGAGACGATCACATCGACCCGCTCGAACGCCCTGTCGAAGTCCTGCTTGATGAGCGTACGGACCTTCTGGGCGCTGCCGTAGTACGCGTCGTAGTAGCCGGAGCTGAGCGCGTACGTACCGAGCATGATGCGGCGCTTGACCTCGTCGCCGAACCCGGCCTCACGGGTGAGGGCGGTGACGTCCTCCGCGGACCTCGTTCCGTCGTCGCCGACGCGCATGCCGTACCGCATGGCGTCGAAGCGGGCGAGGTTCGAGGAGCACTCGGAGGGCGCGATCAGGTAGTACGCGGAGAGCCCGAGGTCGAAGGACGGGCAGTCCAGCTCGACGATCTCCGCGCCCAGCTCCTTCAGCAGGGTGACGGCCTCGTCGAAGCGCTGGACGACGCCTGCCTGGTAGCCCTCGCCGCGGAACTGCTTGACGACACCGACGCGCATGCCCTCCACGCTGCCGTTGCGGGCGGCCTCGACCACGGACGGGACCGGGGCGTCGATGGAGGTGGAGTCCAGCGGGTCGTGCCCGGCGATGACCTCGTGGAGCAGCGCGGCGTCCAGGACCGTACGGGCACAGGGGCCGCCCTGGTCGAGCGAGGACGAGAACGCCACCATGCCGTAGCGCGAGACCCCGCCGT
Source organism: Streptomyces sp. NPDC004609 (assembly GCF_042873655.1). Lineage (NCBI taxonomy): Bacteria > Bacillati > Actinomycetota > Actinomycetes > Kitasatosporales > Streptomycetaceae > Streptomyces > Streptomyces sp. NPDC004609. Next base: position 187,683 of record NZ_JBIALS010000009.1, read on the forward strand.
AGGTGGGCTTCACACCGACCGTACCGGTGACGGCCGCGGGCTGGCGGATCGAGCCGCCGGTGTCCGTGCCGATGGCGAGCGGGGCCTCGTACGAGGCGAGGGCGGCGCTCGACCCGCCACCGGAGCCGCCGGGAATCCGGGTCAGGTCCCAGGGGTTGCCCGTGGGGCCGTACGCACTGTTCTCGGTGGACGACCCCATGGCGAACTCGTCCATGTTCGTCTTGCCGAGAATGACGACGTCCGCTTCCTTGAGCCTGCGCGTCACGGTGGCGTCGTACGGCGGGATCCAGCCCTCAAGGATCTTGGAACCGACGGTCGTCGGGATGCCCTCGGTGGTGAAGATGTCCTTCAGCGCGAGCGGAACGCCCGCGAGAGGGCCCAGCTTCTCACCGGCGGCGCGCTTGGCGTCGACGGCGCGGGCCTGGGCGAGCGCGCCCTCCCGGTCGATGTGCAGGAACGCGTGCACCTTCTCGTCGACCGCGTCGATACGGGCCAGATGCGCCTCGGTGACCTCGACGGCCGTCAGGTCGCCCGTGGCGATCCTCGCGGCGATCTCGGCCGCGGTGAGCTTGATGATGTCCGTCATGACGGTTTAGTCCTCCCCCAGGATCTGCGGCACCTTGAAACGCTGCTGCTCCTGGGCCGGGGCGCCCGAGAGCGCCTGCTCGGGGGTGAGCGACGGGCGGACCTCGTCCGCGCGCATGACGTTCGTCAGCGGCAGCGGGTGGGAAGTCGGGGGCACGTCCTGGTCGGCGACCTCGGCCACGCGGGCGACCGCGCCGATGATGTCGTCGAGCTGACCTGCGAAGTGATCGAGTTCCTCGCCGGACAGTTCCAGGCGTGCCAGCCGGGCGAGGTGGGCGACCTCCTCGCGCGTAATGCCAGGCATGCAGCGATCCTCAGGGGTTAAGTGAATGTGGTTTGGCCCCAATCCTATGGGGCGGGGGCGCATGGTCACGAAACGGCCGGGTGAGCGGGCGGCCCGCCGGAGCGGTGCGTGGCGCCGGGTCCCCGCGGGCGGCGGGCGGTCCCGGGCGCGGAGGGGTCCGGTAGCGGGAGGTCCTGGGGGAACGCGGAGAGGGCCGGTGGCGGGTGGTCCCGGGCGCGGAGGGGTCCGGTAGCGGGTGGTCCCGGAAGCTCGCGGAGGGAGCCGGTAGCGGGAGGTCCCGGGAGGGGTGAGCGTGTTCCGGGGCGCGTACGGCACCTGCGGCACGGGCCCGTTCCCACAGCTCGCGGCGCCGCCCAGGCCGTCCGGGCACGGGGCTCACGCCCTCGGAGGGGTCGGCCGCAGACCACCTGGCCCCACCAGGCCCGTCCGCTCACCGGATCGGGCACCCGGCCACGCGGTCGCCGCGCCCGGACCTGCGGTCTTCGAGGTCTTCGAGCCTTTGCGGGCCCGGCAGGGGCCCGCGCCCGGGTTCAGGTCCCCGCCCCGCGGTCCGGCGGGGCGACGAGGGCCCGCGCAGGTCACGCGTCGCCGGGCGCTCCGTGGATCAGGGGGACCGCCTGGCCCGACGGCTCGCCGGCCTCCGCCTTGGACGGCGCCGCCGCGGGCTCGGCCGGGGACGACTCCCTCTGGCGGTGCCAGCCCCGCTCCCCTCGGGCCCGCAACCACGCCGTCGTCTCCTGCGGCGGCATCGCCGCGGCGACCAGCCAGCCCTGGACCGCGTCACAGCCGAGATCCCGCAGCCGCTCCCAGGTCTCGTCGTCCTCGACGCCCTCCGCCACGACGAGGAGGCCCAGCGAGTGCGCCAGGTCCACCGTGCAGCGGACGATCTCCGCGTCCTGGTTGTCGACGGCGAGCCGGGCGACGAAGGAGCGGTCGATCTTCAGCTCACTGACGGGGAGACGGCGGAGGTGGACGAGCGAGGAGTACCCCGTGCCGAAGTCGTCGAGCGACATCCGAACACCGTGGTCGGTGAGGCCGGCCAGGGTGTCCGCGGCGCGCTGCGGGTCCTCCAGCAGTACGTGTTCGGTTATCTCCAGCTGGAGCGCGCCCGCGGGGACGCCGTGCCGGGCGAGACGCGCGGCGACGGAACCGGCGAATCCGGGGGTGTGGACGTCGCGCGGGGAGACATTGACGGCGACCGGCACGTTCAGCCCCTGCGCGCGCCACTTGGCGACCTGGCCGAGCGCCGTGTCCAGGACGTACTCGGTGAGGTGCGGCATCAGACCGGAGGACTCGGCGATCGCGATGAACTCGTCCGGAGGCACCCTGCCGCGTTCCGGGTGGACCCAGCGGACCAGTGCTTCCAGCCCCGCGACATGGCCGTCGAAACGGACCTTCGGCTGGTAGTGCAGCTCCACATCGCCGGCGTCCAGCGCCCGCCGCAGATCGCCGAGCAGGCCCAGCCGGTCGGGGGTGTTGCTGTCGCGCTTGGACTCGTACACCTCGACGCCCGTGCGGTCGCGCTTGGCCTGGTACATCGCCACATCGGCGCGGCGCAGCAGCCCTTCCGCGTCCAGCGCGTGCTCCGGGAAGACGGCGACTCCGGCGCTGGCCTCCAGCACGAGGGTGAGCCCGTCCAGATCGAGCGGGGAGGACAGTTCGGCCGCGAGCTGCCGGGCGATGCGCTGGGCGCTGGTGATGGAGTCGGCCGTCGGCAGCAGTACGGCGAACTCGTCGCCCCCGAGTCGTGCCGCCTCCGCCCCGCGCGGCAGGGCGTGCCGCAGCCGGTGCGCTATCTGCAACAGCAGCCGGTCGCCCGCGAGATGGCCGAGGGTGTCGTTGACGGAGCGGAACCGGTCGAGGTCGATCAGGACGAGCGCGGCACGGCTGCCGTGGCTCTCCGCCTCCTCCAGTGCCGCCCAGGTCCGCTCCAGCAGCCACTGCCGGTTGGGGAGCCCGGTGAGCGGATCCCGCAACTGCTCCTCGGCCCGAGCCCTGGCGATCCACAGGGTGGAGTCCAGGGCGATCAGCGGTATGGCGAAGAGGGGCAGCGCCAGCGGCAGCGCGACGGCGACGACGCAGATGAGCGGAGCGATGCCGAGGAGGGCGACCGCGACAAGGCCCTGCCGCAGCAGGGCCTTCCGGGCGACGGTGGGCAGTCCACCGCCCTGTGGTGCCAGGACGTACCAGAGGAGCAGACGGGTGACCGCGAGATACGTCATGGCCACGAGGACCACTTCGGGTACGGCCCCGATCCCCCAGTCGAGTGGGGACCAGGGCCGTTCGACGCTGGGCGCCCGCCCGAAGAACGACAGGACGAGGGCCGCGGCTCCGATGCCGAGGATGTCCACGGAGCCGTGCAGCACTCCGTGCCGCCAGCGGTTGCGGCGGGCGGCGCCGACCAGGGTGACCACGGCCAGGCTGACGAGTCCGGCGGGGACCCAGCCGTAGAGCAGGAGGACGGCGATGGTGAGGGCGGCGCCGGAGCCGGTACCGCCCCACCAGCGGTCCCGGCCGAGGGCGACCAGATGGCCGACGATGATCCCGGTGAGCAGGGCGAGGGCCCAGCCCAGCGTGGAGTCCGGGAACAGCGCGCGGCCGTCGCGCACCGTACTCACGACCCCGGTGACGATGACGAGCGCGGCGCCCGCGGCGACGGCGGCGGGCAGTCCCGGCGCCATGCCCGCAAGGCCGCCGGCAAGGGCCGCGAATCCACGCGGCCGTGAGACCGGGGCGGCGCTCTCGGTCGGTTCCATTCCCGTCCCTCTCACAGCCGGCGGTGCCGATGTCTCGCGATGGTTCCCGTTGTCATGCCACCACGACTGAAATCCCACCACGCAGCCGTGCACGACAGGCGCACGTCTCAACAGTAGGCGGCAGGAGGCTTCGACGGGCAGCGCTCTACAGCTCTTGCCCGAATGAGACCCGGCCACCCTTCTCCATCTGCTATGCGCTGAACGGGTGACTGTTACCGGTCGTTCCCGCTGGCCGAAGGACGTCTTGTTCCCGCCCTGTGCGCCCTGTTCGCCTCCCCGTACAAGCCCGGACCACGCCCCGCGTACGCCCCCTTGGTCACGCCTCCTCAGGCACAGCGGCCTCACGGGCCGCATCCGGCCCCTGTTCGAGGAGGACCACCAGACCGTCCTCGTCCAGAACCGGCACCTTCAGCTGCATCGCCTTGTCGTGCTTGGATCCGGGGTTGTCGCCGACCACCACGAACGCCGTTTTCTTGGAAACAGATCCGGTCACTTTCGCGCCACGGCTCTGAAGGGCTTCTTTTGCGCCATCCCTGGTGTAGTTCTCCAGCGTTCCTGTAACGACCACGGTGAGACCTTCGAGTGGGCGGGGCCCCTCGTCCTCGCCCGCGCCCTCCTCCTCCATGCGGACCCCGGCCGCCCGCCACTTGCGGAGGATCTCCTGGTGCCACTCCTCCGCGAACCACTGCTTGAGGGAGGCGGCGATGATGCCGCCGACCCCGTCGGTGGCGGCCAGCTCCTCCTCGCTCGCCTGCTCGATCCGCTCGATGGACCGGAACTCACGGGCCAGCGCCTCGGCCGCCACCGGCCCCACATGGCGGATGGAGAGCCCGGTGAGGATCCGGGCGAGCGGGCGGTTCTTCGCCGCCTCGATGTTCTCCAGCATCGCCGCCGCGTTCTTCCGGGGCTCGCCCTGCTGGTTGGCGAAGACCGTCGCGATCTTCTCCTCGCCCGTCTTCGGGTCCCGCTTGGGCAGTCCGCTGTCCTGGTCGAGGACATAGGCCTTGATGGGCAGCAACTGCTCGACGGTGAGGTCGAAGAGATCGCCCTCGTCCTTCAGGGGCGGATCCGACGGCTCCAGCGGCTTGGTGAGCGCCGCAGCAGCGACATAGCCGAAGTGCTCGATGTCGAGGGATCTGCGGCCGGCGAGGTAGAACAGCCGCTCCCGCAACTGGGCAGGGCACGAGCGGGCGTTCGGACAGCGCAGATCGATGTCGCCCTCCTTCATGGGCCGCAGGGGGGTCCCGCACTCGGGGCACTCCGCCGGCATCACGAAGGGTGTCTCCGTGCCGTCCCTCAGGTCCACCACCGGCCCCAGGATCTCCGGAATCACGTCCCCCGCCTTGCGCAGCACCACGGTGTCGCCGATGAGCACGCCCTTGGCCTTGACGACGTCCTGGTTGTGCAGGGTGGCGAACTCGACCTCGGAGCCCGCGACCTTCACCGGTTCCACCTGTGCGTACGGAGTGACGCGGCCGGTGCGGCCCACTCCCACCCGGATGTTGACGAGCTTGGTGTTGACCTCCTCCGGCGCGTACTTCCAGGCGATCGCCCAGCGCGGGGCCCGGGCGGTGGAGCCGAGCCGCCCCTGGAGCGGGATCTCGTCGAGCTTGACGACCACGCCGTCGATCTCGTGCTCCATGGAGTGGCGGTTCTCGCCGAAGTGGGCGATGAACTCCCGTACCCCTTCCAGGGAGTCCACGACCTTGTTGTGGCGGGCGGTGGGCAGACCCCATTCGCGCAGCAGGTCGTACGCGTGCGACAGACAGTCGATGTCGAAGCCCACGCGCGCGCCGATTCCGTGCACCACCATGTGCAGCGGAAGGGTCGCCGTGACCTTCGGGTCCTTCTGGCGCAGCGATCCCGACGCGGAGTTACGGGGGTTGGCGTACGGCTGCTCGCCCGCGGCGACCCGTCTCGCGTTCAGCCCCTGGAACTTGGCCATGGGGAAGAAGACCTCCCCGCGGATCTCCACCAGCTCCGGAACCCGGTCGCCCCGCAGCCGCTCCGGAATGTCGGAGATGGTGCGGATGTTCGGAGTGATGTCCTCACCGACGCGGCCGTCACCGCGGGTGGCCGCGCGGGTCAGACGCCCGTTCTCGTATGTCAGATTGACCGCGAGGCCGTCGATCTTCAGCTCGCACAGGAAGTGGAAGTCGGAGGTGCCGACATCGCGCTCGACGCGCTCGGCCCACGCGGTCAGTTCGTCCTCGTCGAAGGCGTTGTCCAGGGAGAGCATGCGCTCGCGGTGCTCGACCTTGGCCAGGTCCGTCTCGTAGTGCCCGGCGACCTTCTGGGTCGGTGAGTCGGGCGTGCGCAGCGCGGGGTACCGCTCCTCCAGCTCCTCCAGCGAGCGCAGCATCCCGTCGAACTCGCCGTCGCTGATGACCGGCTGGTCCTTCACGTAGTAACGGAAGCGGTGCTCCTCGACCTCTTCGGCGAGCTGGGCATGCCGCTCCCGCGCCTGTGCGGGCAGGTCCGCGTCGCCCTGCGCGGGCAGCTCCGTCTGCTCTTCGCCAGTCACCGTCTCATCCTCCCGATTTCCCGGCATCGTCCCCGTCACCCATCACTCAGGGTTGTCGGCGAGTGATCTCGCCGCCCGGACGCAGTGGGCGAGCGCGGCCCGTGCGTACGCCGGGGAGGCGCCCGCGAGGCCGCAGTCGGGTGTGATCACCACGGACTCGCTCAGAGTCCCCGGATTCAGCCCCAGCCTGCGCCACAGCATCCTGACACCCATGACGCTACCTGCCGGGTCTGACAACGCCGTGTCCGTGGCGGGCACGACGCCCGCGAACAGGGTGGTGCCGCCCTCGACCGCCTCGCCGATCGATTCCTCATCACGCTCGGTGAGCAGCCCGAAGTCGAAGGAGATCGCCGCCGCCCCGGCCCGCCGCAGCAGGGCGAACGGGACATCGGGGGCGCAGGAGTGGACGACGACGCGTTCGCCCGCGACGACCTCACGCAGGGTGGCCTCGATGTGCTGGCGGTCGACGGCCCGGTGGGTGCGGTATCCGCTGGCGCTGCGGATCCGCCCGCGCAGCACGGGGGTCAGCGACGGTTCGTCGAGCTGGAGCACCACCTCGGCGCCGGGCACCCGGCGGCGTACCTCCGCCAGATGCGTACGGAGTCCTTCCGCGAGCGAGCCGGCGAGATCACGGCAGGCGCCGGGGTCCGAGAGCACGGCCTCGCCGTTGCGCAGTTCCAGCGCCGCCGCGAGGGTCCACGGCCCCACGGCCTGGACCTTCAGCGGGCCCTCGTACCCCTGGGTGAACTCCTCAAGCGCGTCGAGGTCCTCACCGAGCAGGGAGCGGGCGCGCCGGGTGTCGCGCCCGGGCCGATCGCTCACGCGCCAGCCGCTGGGCTCGACGTGGGCGTACATCTCGACGAGCAGTCCCAGGGTCCGCCCGATCATGTCGGCGCCGGGCCCGCGGGCGGGCAGTTCGGGCAGATACGGAAAATCCTCGAAGGACCCGGTGACGCTCTTGGCGGCCTCGCGGGCGTCGCCGCCGGGCATGGACCCGACGCCGGTGGCCCGGCCCCAGCTGAACTCGGTCTTCTCGCTCACCCGGGAAGCGTACGTGTCCCCCGGCCGGCCGCGGCCGGTGGCACGGCGGCGGGGCCGGCATGCCGTGCCGACGGTCCGGCCGCAGGCGGCGCGCGGGAGGGCGGGCCGACGGCCGGCGGTCCGTTGATCCGGTGGCCGGCGGTCGCCGGCACGACGGTCCTCAGTCCGGCCGGGAGGTGTCGGCCCCGCCCGGCTCCCGGAGGACCGGCGTCCGCGCCGGGGGTCAGAGCCCCGGCCGTACCGTCAGATCGTTGATCTCCGCGTCACGCGGCAGATCGATCGCGGTGAGGATCGCGGTGGCGACCGAGTCCGGGGAGATCCAGCGGGACGGGTCGTACTCCATGCCCTCCTGCGAGTGCACCTTCGCCTGCATGGGGCTGGCGGTGCGCCCGGGGTAGACGGAAGTGACGCGCACCCCATTGCCGTGCTCCTCCGCCCTGAGGGAGTCCGCAAGCGCCTTGAGGCCGTGCTTGGAGGCGGCGTACGCGCTCCACTCGGCGGAGGCCCGCAGGCCCGCGCCCGAGTTCACGAACACCACGTGTCCCCGGGAGGCGCGCAGTTGCGGCAACAGCAGCCGGGTCAGTTCGGCGGGCGCGACGAGGTTGGTGTTGAGCTGCTGGTGCCAGGTCCGGGGCCGCAGTTCGGCGACCGGGCCGAGATCGACGATCCCGGCGACGTTGAGCAGGGAGTCCAGCCGGTCCGGCATGGGCTGGTGCGAGAACGCCCAGGAGATACGGTCGGGGTCGGCAAGGTCCGCGACGAGGGTACGGGAGCCGGGGTACCGGGCGCCGAGTTCCTTCGCGCGTCCCGCGTCACGCGCCAGCAGGAGGAGATCGTCGCCCCGCTCATGGAGCCGGCGCGCGACGGCGGCGCCGATTCCGGAACCGGCGCCGGTGATCAGATGGGTGGGCATGGCGGCCATGCTCGCACCCTGGAACCGGTTGCCCAAACCGATGCGGGCGGAGCCCGTCCGTGCTACCGCACTCCGGACGACTCCTCCAGATACGCGAGCGCCGAAACCCCGTCCTCGGCGAAGAACACCAGGTCGGTGAGGGGCAGCGGGAGGAAGCCTTCCGCTTCCATCCGCCGGAACTGCGCCTTCAGACCGTCGTAGAAGCCCGCGGTGTTCAGCAGGACGACCGGCTTGGCGTGCTTGCCGTGCTTCTTGAGCTCCAGGATCTCGGTGGCCTCGTCCAGCGTCCCCGTACCACCGACCATGATCACCACGGCGTCCGACTTGGCGAGCAGCAGGGCCTTGCGCTCGGCGAGATCCCGGGCGACGACCATCTCGTCCGCGTCGGCGCGCGCCACGGCGGAGAGGAAGTCCACGGAGACACCGACGAGCCGCCCGCCCGTGTCCCGCACCCCGTCGGCGACGACCTTCATCAGCCCGCTCTCGGAGCCGCCCCACACCAGGGTGTGGCCGCCCTTGCCGACCAGCTCGGCGAAATCACGGGCGGGGCGGGTGTAGCGCTCGTCGAGGTCGGCGGCGGAGAGGAAAACGCAGATGTTCATGCCGTCACGGTACGGTGCCGTGCCTGCTGCCCAGTGCCGCCTTTCCGGACTCTCCCCGTCGCCGTTTCCCGAACGGTCCTCATGTCAGCGGGCGTTGGCACCGCCGTCCGGAACCGGCCGGGCGGAAAACAACCCGTTCCGGCGATGAGTTCCGCGCGGGGCGGCGGTCAGCACTCCCATGGACAACATGAGCCGTACGCTCCACAAGGCGCGGTCGGACGACGGCACGGTCATCGCGTACGAGCGGCGGGGCGAGGGGCCCTCCGTGGTGCTCGTCAGCGGCGCGCTGTGCACGGCGGCGACCGAGGCGCCCCTCGCCTCGCTCCTGGCGTCGCGTTTCACCGTCTTCACCTACGACCGGCGCGGTCGCGGCGGGAGCGGGGACACCGCTCCGTATGCCGTGGAGCGCGAGATCGAGGACCTGGCGGTCGTGATCGACGAGGCGGGCGGCAGTGCCCGTGTGCACGGGATGTCGTCGGGAGGCGTACTCGCGCTGCGGGCGTCGGCCGCGGGACTGCCCATCACCCAGCTGTCGTTGTACGAGCCCCCCTTCGACCCGGCGGCGAGATCCGGAACGCAGCCCACGCCCTATGGCGAACGGCTGCGCGACGCGCTGGCCGCCGACAAGCGGGGCGACGCCCTCGCCCTGTTCCTCGGCGAGACCGGAATGCCGGCGGAGATGCTGGCGGGTATGCGCCAGTCGCCGGTGTGGGCGGCCCTGGAGGCGGTGGCGCACACCCTCGGGTACGACCACGAGGTGATGGGGGACCGCGCGCTGCCCGCCTGTCTGCTGCACGAGGTGCCGATGCGGACGATGGTCATCGACGGCGGTTCGAGCCCCTCCTGGATGCGGGAGTCCGCCCGGCTGGCGGCCGACGCCCTGCCTCGCGGCTGCCACCGCACCCTGACGGGCCAGACGCACGAGGTGGCGCCGCATGTGCTGGCCCCGGTGCTGGAGGAGTTCTTCACGAGCTGACAGGGCTCGCCGGTGAGCCTTGGATGAGGCTCACCGGCCCGTCCTTCGAAGGAGTGCGGCCCCGAGCCGGTCCCGCGTGCCCGGACGAGGGTCCGCGTCTCAGGCCAGGGAAGCCGCCGCCCGCCGCGTGGCGGAGATCGTCGCCGAGCCCACCACGCGGGTGCCGTCGTACAGCACGATCGCCTGGCCGGGGGCGACGCCCCGAACCGGCTCGCTGAAGCTCACCGTCAGCTCGTCGCCCTCCATGGCGGCCGTCACGGCCGTCTCGCCGCCGTGGGCGCGCAGCTGTGCGGTGTACGCCCCCGGGCCGGCGGGCGCGGCTCCGCACCAGCGGGGCCGGATCGCGGTGAGCCCGGTGACGTCGAGGGCCGCCGCAGGGCCGACCGTGACGGTGTTGTCGACGGGGGAGATGTCCAGGACGTAGCGCGGCTTGCCGTCGGGAGCCGGGTGGCCGATGCGCAGGCCCTTGCGCTGGCCGATGGTGAAGCCGAAGGCGCCCTCGTGGGTGCCCACCTTCGTACCGGACTCGTCGAGGATGTCGCCCTCCTCGGTACCGAGGCGAGAGGCGAGAAAGCCCCGGGTGTCCCCGTCGGCGATGAAGCAGATGTCGTGGCTGTCCGGCTTCTTCGCCACGGCCAGGCCCCGGCGCTCGGCCTCCGCGCGGATCTCGTCCTTGGTGGTGAGGGTGTCACCGAGCGGGAACATCGCATGCGCCAGCTGGCGCTCGTCGAGCACCCCGAGGACGTACGACTGGTCCTTCGCCATGTCGCTGGCGCGGTGCAGCTCGCGGCTTCCGTCCTCCTTGAGGACGACGGTGGCGTAGTGGCCCGTGCAGACCGCGTCGAAACCGAGCGCGAGCGCCTTGTCGAGCAGCGCGGCGAACTTGATCTTCTCGTTGCAGCGCAGACAGGGGTTGGGGGTGCGGCCCGCCTCGTACTCCGCGATGAAGTCCTCGACGACGTCCTCACGGAAACGCTCGGCGAGATCCCACACGTAGAACGGGATGCCGATGACATCGGCGGCGCGGCGGGCGTCGCGCGAGTCCTCGATGGTGCAGCAGCCGCGCGCGCCCGTGCGGAACGACTGCGGATTCGCGGAGAGCGCCAGATGCACACCGGTCACCTCGTGTCCGGCCTCGACGGCACGGGCGGCGGCGACGGCGGAGTCCACGCCGCCTGACATGGCGGCGAGCACACGGAGCGGGCGCTGGGAAGTCTCAGTCATAGCCCCACCAGGGTACGGGCCCGGGGAACCGAGGGCTCGCGAGTATGCGTTGAACAGCGCATGGGAAGCGATGCGAAGCGCGAGGGGGGCCGGTCCGGCGGCAGCAGGCCCCGGATCAACAGGAGGGCGGTGCTCGTCGGGAGCGCGGCCCTACTGGTGGGCGGTGGCGCGCTGGCGCAGGACGAGCTGCGGCGGCTGTGGTGGCGGATGCCGGGGATGGCGAAGCCGCGCAAGGAGGGCGAGCTGGATCATGTCGGCGCGGAGTGGACGGCCGCCTCGCGGGCGAACTGGCGGCTCGCGGACCGCCCCGACGACTACCGCATCGACCGGGTGATCATCCATGTGGTGCAGGGCAGCTACCGCTCGGCCCTGAGGGTCTTCAAGAATCCGGGGCACGGGGCCGCGACCCACTACGTCGTGCGCAAGGACGGGCATGTCGCCCAGATGATCCGCGAACTGGACGTGGCCTTCCATGCCGGGAACCGGGGGTTCAACGAACGCAGCATCGGCATAGAGCACGAGGGGTTCGTGGACCGGCCCCAGGACTTCACGGCCGCGATGTACCAGGGGTCGGCGAGGCTCACGGCCGGCATCTGCGCGCGGTACGACCTCCCGGTGGACCGGGAGCACATCATCGGGCACGTGGAGGTACCCGGCACGGACCACACGGACCCGGGGCCGCACTGGGACTGGGACCGGTACATGAAGCTGGTGCGGGACGCGATGCCGGCGGCCCGGCGCCCGGCGCAGGGCAAGGCGGAGTAGACGGCGCGCACGGGGCCGAAGCCGGCGCACGGCGGAGCGGCAGGCGGGCTGTGGGCGAGCGCAGGGCACCTCCCGGACGGTGCGCACCTCCCGGATGGCGGGACGGTGGGTGGGCGCCGGTGCTCGGGCGGGCGCGGGATATGTGGGCCTGCGGGGTCTCCGCGGTCCGGCACGTGTCTCGGCGGTCCGCCGGGTGTCCCGCTGTCGGGGCGGGGTCCGCTGCCCGGCGGGCGGGGCGCCTCACCGGCGAGTGGCGGGCCTCATGGGGGCGGGCGCATGGGGGGCGGGGCTCACCGGGCCGGGGCCCACGGCGCCGGGGCACGCGGACGCCCGCCGAGCACGCCGCGGATCGTACGGGTGGGGGCGATTCCGGTTGTGGCGTACGGGCGCCAGGCCCTGGTGGCGGGCCGGGCGGGGTGCCAGGCTTAACTCAGACCCGCCGTACGGGCCCGTTCCACCGCCGGGCCGATCGCTTTCGCGACCGCCTCCACGTCCGCCGTGGTGGAGGTGTGACCGAGGGTGAAGCGGAGGGTCCCTCGCGCCAGGTCCGGGTCGGTGCCGGTCGCGAGGAGTACGTGGCTGGGCTGGGCCACTCCAGCCGTACAGGCCGACCCCGTGGAGCACTCGATGCCCTGTGCGTCCAGGAGCAGGAGCAGAGAGTCGCCCTCGCAGCCGGGGAAAGTGAAGTGCGCGTTGGCGGGCAGCCGGTCCTCGGGGTCGCCACCGAGGATCGCGTCCGGGACCGCCGCGCGTACGGCGGCGACAAGCCGGTCCCGAAGGGAGCCGATCTCTCGCGCGAACTCCTCACGGCGTTCGGCGGCCAGCTTGCCGGCCACAGAGAAAGCTGCGATCGCGGGGGCGTCCAGGGTCCCGGAGCGTACGTGCCGCTCCTGGCCGCCGCCGTGCAGGACCGGTACCGGGGTGTGGTCCCGGCCCAGGAGAAGCGCGCCGATGCCGTACGGCCCGCCGATCTTGTGGCCGGAGACCGTCATGGCGGCGAGCCCGGAGCCGGCGAAGGCGACATCGAGCTGACCGACGGCCTGGACGGCGTCGGAGTGCAGCGGGATGCCGAACTCGCCCGCCACGGCGGCGAGCCCGGCGACCGGCATCACGGTGCCGATCTCGTTGTTGGCCCACATCACGGTGGCGAGCGCGACATCGTCGGGGTTGCGCTCGATGGCGTCCCGCAGGGCATCGGGGTGCACCCGCCCGTAGGCGTCGACGGGCAGGTACTCCACGGTGGCGCCCTCGTGCTCGCCGAGCCATTCGACGGCGTCGAGGACGGCGTGGTGCTCGACGGGGCTCGCCAGAACCCGGGTCCTGGCGGGTTCGGCATCGCGCCGCTGCCAGTACAGGCCCTTGACGGCAAGGTTGTCGGCCTCGGTCCCGCCCGAGGTGAAGACCACCTCGCTGGGCCGTGCGCCGAGGGCCTCGGCAAGGGTCTCCCGCGCCTCCTCGACGGTGCGGCGGGCCCGGCGTCCGGCGGCGTGGAGCGCGGACGCGTTGCCGGTGACGGTCAGCTGGGCGGACATCGCCTCGACGGCCTCCGGCAGCATCGGAGTGGTCGCGGCGTGATCGAGGTAGGCCATGGTGGCCTCGATTCTACGAGGCGGATCGGGCGGTGCGGACGGGGAGCGGTGGTGGACGGGGGTGCGCCCTCCGTGCTGCGGTTCCGTGCCCGGTGACGGCCCGTGGCCCGGCTTCCGGATGCGGGTGCGGGTGCGGGGTCAGCAGGACAACGACGGCCAGGGCCCCGGTGGGGTCCCCCGAGGGTCGGAGTCCGCGTAGAGACCGGCCACGGCGGCGGCCGTATCCGCCAGCATCTCGCGGACCTCGGGGGGTGAGAGCACCACGAGGTCCGTGCCGAAGGTGAGGAGGGTGCGGGTTTCCATGAGGGAGGTGTAGCCGAGTTCCAGACGGGTCCAGGTGCCGTCCTGGCCTTCCGGGACGGGGTCCGAGGCCAGGCGGAGGCCATTGAGCCGCACAAAGAGTTCGAGGCTGGAGGTGCGTACGAGTGCTGTGACACGGAGTGCCCGGGGGCGCTGTTCGAGATCACCGCGGAGGGTCTCCCAGACATCGGCGAGTTCCAGCCCGGGGCGGCGGCGGACGGGCTCGTCGACGACGGTGGCGGAGACCACCCGGTCCGCGCGGAAGAGCCGTGGCGAGCCCGACTTGTCGGCGACCAGGTACCAGACGCCCGCCTTGACGACCAGGCCGTAAGGGTCGAGGAGGTAGGCACCGGGCTCGGTCGCCCCGCGGCGGCGGTAGCGGAGCCGCAGCCGCCGGTCGGTGAAGACCGCGGTGCTGAGGGCGTCCAGATCCACGGCGGGCTGCCGGGCGAGCCAGCGGGCCGGATCCACCAGGATCCGGCGGCTCGTCAGCTCGGCGGCGGGCCGGTGCGGTTCGGGCAGCGCGGCCATGACCTTGCGCAGGGCCGACCCGAGCGCCTCGTCGAGGCCGAGATCGCTGTGCGCACCCTGGTCCGCCAGCACGAACAGGGCGCGGGACTCGTCCTCGGTGAGGCCCGTGACATCGGTGCGGAATCCGGGCAGCAGGGCGATGCCACCGTGCCTGCCGCGCTCGGCGTAGACGGGGACGCCGGAGGAGGAGAGGGCTTCGATGTCGCGGTAGATGGTCCGTACGGAGACCTCCAGGCGTTCGGCCAGCTCGGCGGCGGGCACGAGGCCCCGGGTCTGGAGGAGCAGCAGGATCGACAGCAGCCGTTCGGACTTCACGGGATGAGGTCTCCGAAAAATATGACGGTAGTTGTCAGGTTATCCCGGGACAGTGCGCGGCACCGGCGGAACGGGGCGTGTGGGACGGGAGGGTCCCGAGGTCCGTTCCGTCGGCCGACCGGGCTCGGTGAAGCCCGTACGAACCATCATGCACACCGAGGAGATGGACCGCATGAACGACCCTCGACCCCAGTACGAGCGGGCCGCCGAACAGTTCGCCGGACTGCTGAAGACCGTGACGCCGGACCGGCTCGGCGACCCCACACCCTGTTCGGAGTACGACGTCCGGGCCCTGCTGTCCCATGTTGTGGGCGGGGCACACCGGATCGCGGATGTGGGTGAGGGCGGCGAGGCGACGGCCACGCCCCTGACCATGGACGGGGTCGCCGACGAGGGCTGGAGCGCGGCGTACGACGAGGCCCGCCACCGGTTCGCCGGGGCGTGGGCGGACGACGCGAGGCTCGGGCAGGAGGTGACGATGCCGTGGGGCCGGGTACCGGGGGCGGCCGCGGTCGGGGGCTTTGTGATGGAGACCGTGGCCCACACCTGGGACCTCTCCAAGGCGCTCGGGCATCCGCTGCCGCTGGACCAGTCACTGGCGGAGGCCGTTCTGCCGGCGGCCCAGGCGATGCTGCCGGCGGACCGCCGGGGCGGGGAGGTGCCGTTCGAGGCGGTCCGGGAGGCACCGGCGGACGCGGACGCCTACGCACGGCTGGCGGCCTGGCTGGGCCGCGAGGTGTAGCGCCCGCCGCCCGGAGCGGCACCGGCGCGGCGCCGGTACCCGCACCCGCACCCGCACCCGCACCCGCACCCACGGGATCGTCGTCCGGGCGCGGACCCCGGCCCGGCCGGGGAGCCACCCGCACCCGCACCCACGGGATCGTCCCGTCGTCTCGGGTGCCGGCAGGGTCGGCCCGCCTGGCGGAAGACCAGGAGGTCGGCCCTGCCGGAGCCGGGGGATCGGGTCAGCGCGGGGCTTTGGCGAGCTGGCGGGACTGGGCCACCAGACGGTCGCGGCTGTCCCAGACCTCCGCGTCCTCCTCCAGAAAGCCGCCCGCCAGATTCCGGGTCGTGATCGCGACCCGCAGCGGGCCGGGAGCGGGGCGGCAGCGGACATGGGTGGTCAGCTCGACGGTGGGCGTCCAGCCCTTGAGGCCCAGTTCGAACGAGGTCGGGGGCAGGGCGTCGACCGTCAGCAGCAGGGAGAGCGGATCCGCGTCACGCCCGTCGGCGAGGGAGAACCAGCCGCGCATCTCCCCCTTGCCGGAGGGCATCCCGACCGCCCAGCCGACGGTGGCCGGGTCGAGCCTGATGTTCAGCCGCCGGGTGATGGCGGAGCCGCCGGCGAAGGTGGGCTCCGGGCCGTCCTCCGGGCCGAGACAGTTCTCGTACGGCGGAATGGCCGGCGGCCTCGCGGAGGTGCGCACCTCGTCGGTCAGCCCGTCGAGGTCGCCGTAGGTGGCGAGGACGCGGATGCGCTCGACCTCGGTGCCGTCCTCGCCGTACTGGACGAGGGACGCCTGGCCGGTGGAGAGGGTGCGGCCGGTGCGGATGGTCTGGGTCCGGATCACCGCCGGACCGGGCTGGGAAGCGCTCAGGTAGTGCGCCGACACGGTGAAGGGGTCGGGGTGCGGCAGCGCGTCCGCCAGGGACCGGCCGAGGAGCGCGAGGAGGTAGCCGCCGTTGACGGCCCGGAGCACCGTCCAGCCCGCCGAGAGCTCCGCGTCGTAGACGCCGGGTGCGCGTAGGGTGACCGCGGTGTCGCGGTCGAACTCGCTGTCGCCGATGGATGCCTGAACCGCCTGTGCCATAGCGGCACCATACAATAATCACATACTAAGCGGTAGCTTTTCTCCGGAGGGACTGTCATGGGTGCTCCCGCCTTCCGCGCCGGGCACCCTGAAGAACGCGGGCGGTCAGCCACCGGGGCGGTCAGCTCTCCTCGGTCGCGGAGGAGCGCCGGTTCCAGGCCCGGGGCGCACGCCAGTGGTAGCGCATCGCCAGCAGACGCAGAACGAAGGCGGTCACCACGGCGAGCCCGCTGGATGCCGCGTTCAGCATGTCGAACCGGATGAAGAGCACGACCATGACCGCACCGACGATCGCGGGAACGGCATACAGATCACGGTCCCAGCGCAGCAGGGAGGGGACCTCGTTGGCCAGGACGTCGCGCAGCACGCCGCCGCCGACGGCGGTCGCGAGCCCCAGCACCGCCGAGGAGGTGAGGCCGAGCCCGTACTCGTACGCCTTGGTGGTGCCCGTCACACAGAACAGCCCGAGGCCCGCCGCGTCGAAGACGTTGACGCCGGTCTGGATGCGTTCGACCTCGGGGTGGAGGAAGAAGACCAGCGCGGCCGCGACCAGGGGCATCAGAAAGTACCCGAGATCGGTGAAGGCGGCCGGGGGAACCGCCCCGATGATCAGATCACGCAGCAGCCCTCCGCCCAGCGCGGTCACCTCGGCGAGTACCGCGATGCCGAAGACATCGAAGTTCTTGCGTACGGCGAGCAGTGCGCCGGAGATCGCGAAGACGAAGATTCCGGCGAGGTCGAGCGCGTGCTGGACGGAGGGCGTGAAGAGTTCTTGGAACACCGGACGATTGTGCCGGGTCTACTCCCTGAGCCCGCCGGACCCGCCCGGCTCCTGGATCCGGGCCTCACCGCCGGCACCGGACCCGCCGGGCTCCCCGACCTCACTCCCAGCACCAGACCCGCCGGGCTCCCGGACCCCGCCCCCTCCACCGGACCGGTCCGGCTCCTCGGCCCCGGCGACCGCCTCCCCAGCCTCCCCAGCCTTCGCCACCTCCGGCGCCTCCTCCGGCCCCGCTTCCTCCGGCTCCGGGACGCCCGACCCCGCCACCTCCGGCCCCGGAACGGCCAGCTCCGGGACGCCCGACCCCGCCATCTCCGACCCCGAGACGGCCGACTTCGGAACCGCCGTCACCACCTCGATCGCCTCGCGCGCCGACTCCAGCACGGTCTCCTCGGGAACCTGGTCGGGCGCGTTCTCCGGATGGTGGCAGGCCACCTGGCGTCCCGGGCGCAGGGCCAGCAGGGGAGGCTCCTGCCGCGTGCAGATCTCGGTCGCCTTCCAGCACCGGGTGTGGAAGCGGCAGCCCGCCGGCGGGGAGATCGGCGACGGCACATCGCCCTTGAGCAGAATCCGCTCGCTCTTGGCACCCCGCCGCCGGGGGTCGGGCACCGGCACCGCCGAGAGCAGCGCCTTGGTGTAGGGGTGCATCGGGGCCTCGTACAGCGCCTTGCGGTCCGAGAGTTCCACGATCTTGCCGAGGTACATCACCGCGATCCGGTCGGACACATGCCGGATGACCGACAGATCGTGAGCGATGATCACATAGGTGAGCCCCAGCTCGTCCTGGAGGTCGTCCAGCAGATTGACCACCTGCGCCTGGATGGAGACGTCCAGCGCGGAGACGGGCTCGTCCGCCACGACCAGCCGGGGCTTCAGCGCGAGGGCCCGCGCGATGCCGATGCGCTGTCGCTGGCCGCCGGAGAACTCGTGCGGATAGCGGTTGTAGTGCTCGGGGTTGAGGCCCACCAGTTCGAGCAGCCGCTGGACCTCCTTCTTCACCCCGCCCTCGGGGGTGATGCCCTGGAGTGCGAAGGGCGCGGAGACGATCGTGCCGATCGTGTGCCGGGGGTTCAGCGAGGAGTACGGATCCTGGAAGATCATCTGGACGTCACGCCGCAGCGGACGCATCTCCCCGACACCCAGGTGGGTGATGTCATGGCCCTCGAACTCGATCCTCCCGCCGGTCGGTTCGAGCAGCCGGGTGATCAGCCGGCCCATCGTCGACTTGCCGCAGCCGGATTCGCCCACCACCCCCAGGGTCTCGCCGGGGCGTACGTCGAAGGTCAGCCCGTCGACCGCCTGCACGGCCCCGGCCTGCCGCCGGAGCAGCCCCTTCCGGATAGGGAAGTGCTTGACCAGGCCCTCGACCCTCAGCAGCGCGTCCGGGGCGGCCTTCTCCTGCCCGGCCGACTGCCGGGGGATCCTCACATCGTCACTCACAGCTTGGGCGCAATCTCTTCGGTCCAGATCCGTGTCCGTTCCTCGCGCGCCATATGGCAGGCGGAGAAGTGCCGGCTGCCCACCTCGCGGAGTTCGGGGCGGAGGGTACGCGTCACGTTGTCCCCCGGCACATCGGCGTACGGGCAGCGGGGGTTGAAGGCACAGCCGTCGGGGACGTTGATCAGGCTGGGCGGGGAGCCCTTGACCGGGATGAGCCGTTCGGTCTGGTCGCGGTCGATCCTCGGCATGGAGCCGAGCAGTCCCCAGGTGTAGGGGTGCTGGGGCTCGTAGAAGACCTTCTCGGCGGGCCCCCGCTCCACGCACCGGCCGCCGTACATCACCAGGATGTCGTCGGCGAGTTCGGCGACGACGCCCAGGTCGTGGGTGATGACGATGACCGCCGAGCCGAACTCCTTCTGGAGATCGCGGATGAGGTCGAGGATCTGGGCCTGGACCGTGACGTCCAGCGCGGTCGTCGGCTCGTCGGCGATCAGCAGCTCGGGGTTGTTGACCAGCGCCATCGCGATCATCGCGCGCTGGCGCATTCCTCCGGAGAACTCGTGCGGATAGCTGTCCACGCGTCTGTCGGGCTGCGGAATGCCCACCCGGTCGAGCATGTCGATCGCCCGTTTGCGCGCGGTCTTCTTGTCGACGTCGTGGTGGACGCGGTACGCCTCCACGATCTGACGGCCGATCGTGTAGTACGGATGCAGTGCGGAGAGCGGGTCCTGGAAGATCATCGCCATGTCACGGCCGCGGAGCCTGCGCACCTCGTCCTGGTCGGCGCTCAGCAGTTCCCGGCCGTCGAGCCAGACCTCGCCGGAGATACGCGCCCTGCGGCGGCCGTACTGCCCCGCGGTGTGCAGGCCCATGATGCCGAGCGAGGTCACGGACTTCCCGGAGCCGGACTCGCCGACGATGCCGAGCGTCCGCCCCTTCTCCAGCCGGAAGCTGAGGCCGTCGACCGACTTGACCAGGCCGTCGTCGGTCGGGAAGTGGACCTTGAGGTCGCGCACTTCGAGGAACGCGCCGGGCGGGGGCGATCCGGCCGCGGCGACCTCGCCCGGCGCCGTACCGCCACCCGCGAGCAGACCGTCGTCACCACCGCCGACGGGGGCCGGATCACCGCCCGAACCGAACGCACCACCGCCGGACGAGGCCGGATCACCGCCCGAACCGAACGCACCACCGCCGGACGAGGCCGGATCACCGCCCGAACCGAACGCACCACCGCCGGACGAGGCCGGATCGCCTCCGGAAGCGGACGGGACACCCGTGCCGGGCCGGCCGCCGGAGTCCCCCGTGGTGCCACCGGGCTTGTCGAGATGGGTCATCCGATCCTCACTCGCGGGTCGACGACGGCGTACAGCAGGTCGACGACGAGGTTCGCGACACAGATGAACAGGGCCGCGAAGAGCGTCACCCCGAGAATCAGCGGCAGATCCTTGGTCTGGATGGACTCGATCGCGAGCCGCCCCAGTCCGGGCAGGTTGTACGTGGACTCGGTGAGCACCGCACCGCCCAGCAGCGCCCCGAGGTCCAGTCCGAGAAGGGTCAGTACGGGCGTCCAGGTGGAGCGCATCGCGTGCCGCCCGATGACGACGCGCTCCGTGAGGCCCTTGGCGCGGGCGGTCCGGATGTAGTCCTCCCCCATGATCTCCAGCATGGTGGCGCGGGTGAGCCGTGCGTACATCGCCGCGTACAGGAAGGCGAGGGTGATCCACGGCAGGACCAGCGTCCGGAACCACTGGGCCGGGTCCTCCCCCAGTGCCGCGTACTCACCGCTGACCCAGTCCAGCTGATAGCTGAAGACGGCCAGGGAGAGCAGTCCGGTGAAGTAGATCGGGAGCGAGACACCGGCCAGCGCGGCGGTCATCGCGGCCCGGTCCCACAGGCTGCCCCGGCGCAGCGCCGAGACGACGCCCGTGCTGACACCGCCGACGACCCAGAGCAGACAGGCGCCCGCGGCGAGCGAGAGGGTGACCGGGATCGCGTCGGTGAGCTGGGGCCACACCTCCTGCTCGGTGCGGAAGGAGTAGCCGAAGCAGGGTGCGGGACACCGGGTGACATCCGCGCCGTTGGCGTACTCCCGGCCGGCGAACAGCCCCTGGACGAAGTTCCAGAACTGCACCAGCACCGGATCGGCGAGGCCCAGCTTCCGCCGGATGCCCTCGATCGCGGCCGGGTCGGTCTGCTTGCCTGCAAAAAGGTACGCCGGATCGGACCCGGCCCACTTCGGGAGCACGAAGAAGATGACGAAGGTCGTCAGGGTCACGACCATCAGCATCATGGCGACGGCGAACAATCGCCGGATGACGTAAGCAAGCACTGTGCGCGGCCCGGGGGGGGGGGGGGGGGGGGGGGGGGGGGGGGGGGGGGGGGGGGGCGGCGCCGGCCCCCCCCCCCCGCCCCCCCCGCGGCCC